>CALARM010000957.1 GCA_937888925.1 uncultured Synergistia bacterium
TAATGAGTCTGTAATCAAAGAGCATCTGAGTAAGAGATGCATAAACTTTGTAATTGTTTTCATCCTGAAAATTTCCTTTAATGCCGAGTTGTTCAAGATTGAGGGTAGATATATTCCCTGTTCTTGTATAATTTACTCCTGCATCAAGCTGGGGAAGCATGGAACCTCTTGTTTCACTTATGGTTCTGTCTGCTTCCTTTACTTTACTGTCCGCTTTCTTCATATTCGGATTTTCTTTGAGAGCTATATTCATACTTTCTTCAAGAGTCATTTCTTTTTCTTCCGATAAAGCCATTAACGCAGTCAATATTATCAAAGACAATATTAACATTACAGTAATTATTTTACATGTCATTTATTTAAAGCCTCCTTCTCCATTACCACCTGGCATTGGCATCGTATTTTACCCTTGAGTCGCCAGGCATGCCGGGCTTTGCTTCACCTTTTGAATTGTCTTTTAAATAAACCTTGAGTCCGAAAACAAGTTTGACTCTCTGAGCTTTTGTTTCTACATTTTTCGGAGTAAATTCTGCCTGCTGGTTTATCTCTTTTACAGTAGCTTCAAAATATTTATCTTTATAAGCATCCAGGTAAATGCGTGCTTCATCACCGAGTTTTATTTTTCCTACCAGTTCATTCGGTATGTAGGCTTTCATATAAAGGAGATTATAATTGACCATCGTAAAAACAACTCCTCCCGGTGTTAAAACCTCACCTGGTTCCGAAACTTTCGTAAGAATTACTCCGTCAGAGGGAGCATAAATCTTTGTATCCTCAAGGTCCGCTGTGGCCGACATCAGAACTGCTTCATAGGCCTTCAGAGATCCTTCGGCACTTTTTACCTCATCGAGAGCTGCATTATAGGAAGCAAGAGCACCGCGGCGATTATCTTCGGCAACCCTGACCTGTAAACTGGCTTCCTGTGCCTTTGCCTGAGCCTGTCCCATCTGTGCCAGAGATGTCTGATACTGGGCGCTGTAAACATCAACCATTGAGTAGGCACTGGCTTCTTTTGCCTTTGCGCTTACTACATTTACATTGGCTGACTTTTCATTTGCTTTTGCACTGTCGAAATTTGCATATGATGTTTCAAGCTGTTTTTCGTTTATAGAAACAGTATAAGCACTGGTTCTGGCATAATTAAGTGTTTCTTCTGCAGATTCAAGCTGTTTCTGAGAAGCATTGACCTGTTCAAGAGCAGATTTGTAAGCAGCTTCTGCCTGATCGAAAGCACTTTTTGATATGACTTCTTCTTTATAGAGATTGGTATTTCTGTCAAATTCATTTCTCTGATAATCATAATTGGCCTGAGCCTGGGCAAGGGTAGCCTTTGCAGCTGCCACCTTCGCCTCTGCATCCTTTATCTGTGCGTCTGACTGTTTTCTTGTCTGTGAAAGGGTGAGATCTGATTTGCTTATATCTTTTTCGCTTACTGTTGTATTGCTCTTTGCCACATCCAGTTGAGCCTTTGATACATCCACGCCGGCACTTGCTTCTTTTGCCTGGTAAACCGAATAGCTTTTATTAGCACTGGCTTCATTTATATTTGAAGCGGCGATGGTCACACCTTCCATGGCATCTGCATATTGTGCCTGCGCCACTTCTACATTGCTTTCCGCCTGCCTCAGATTTGCTTCCTGTATTTTTGCATTGTTCTTTGCCTTTTCCAGTTGCTTTTTTGCTACATCCACATTGGCTTCCGCCTGTTTTACAGATGCCATAATCTGTTCCGATGAAAGTTTTGCAAGTACCTGACCTTTCTTTACAATACTTCCTTCATCTACGAGCAGTTCCATTACTTTGCCCGATATCTTTGTTCCAACCTTTGATTCGTCACCTTCTATCCTTCCGTTACAGTCGATAAAGCCTGGAGGTGCTTTTTTCTCACAGGAACATAGAAGAAAGGACATGATAAAACATACAAATAACATTTTCCATTTCATAAAAATTACACCCTCTCTATTTTTTTTATATATAAATTTTTTATTTTAAAATTTTTAAATTATTTAGATAAGTTGCTTCTACATAATTTTCATCTAAAGTCTTATTTTATGCCATTAAAAATGAAATTTCCTATACCTTTAAATTCACGATTTATTATTTTGCTTTTTCCAGACTGTCTCTGAACCTGCTTGCACTGTAGAAAAATAATATAAGACCAAGAACAAGTAGTATGGAAATCTGTTTCACAAGCTCACTGGGTCCTGCTCCTTTAAAAACTATTGCAAGGGCTATTTCTATATACCATCTTAAAGGAAATAAATATGCCAGATACTGAACAACAGGATTCATAGCTATCACAGGAGTTATATTCCCCGAAAGAAACAGTAGAGGTGTTACCACTATAAGAGAAAACATTATAGTTTCAGCCATTGATCTTGCAATGGTCGATATGGTAAGACCTATACCTGCCGAAGAAAAGACATGAATTATTGTTACAAGAAGGAAAAATGGTATGCTCCCGACTATGGGAGTGTTCAGCACTCCCATTACTACAAAATATAGAGACAGAAAGGTACATACCAGAATTATAGTTGTCATAGGAATTATTTTGGCAAGCATAATTTCATAATTTGAAACAGGTGTTACACTCAGCTGTTCTATAGTTCCTATCTCTTTTTCCTGAACCATTGTAGCGGCAGGAAGCATTACGGAAAGAAGTGTCAGCATAATGAGAAGTTCGCTGAAACCCGCTCTGTAAGAACCTTCAAGATTAGGGTTGTACCAGTTCTGAGTCTGTATCTCTACAGAGGGAATCTTTTCTCCTCCTGCCGTCACAGTATCAACAGTTATTTCATTTGCGTACATCTGTATGATGGTCTGAAGATAACCCATAGCGGTGGTGGCGTCATTGGATCTTGTTCCATCTATTACGAGCTGTACTTTTGCAGTTTTTCCGTCTCCTACCTGTTTGGAAAAGTCTTTCGGGATTATAAGTACTAAAGAGATTATACCGTCTGTGAGAACTCTATCTACTTCTTCATCACTGTAAACCATTCTGTCCAGTTTAAAATAAGGAGGACCAATTTTATCTATAAGGCTCTGGCTTATTTCCGTACCATCTCTGTTATAGACTGCCACTGCGTAATCTTTTAGATCACTTCCGCCTGAACCGCTCATCCATACATCGACAAAAAAAGCAAAAATAAGGAGACCTACCATAGCACTGTTTCTGAAAAACTGTATATATTCTTTTTTAAAGAGAGCATACAACCTCATAATAAGAACCTCTTACATTTTCTTTTTAAATAGTATAATAGCAATAACCGGGAGAACTATAGCAAATCCAACCAGCATAAGAGCACTCTCCCAGTAGAGTTCCCACCCTCCTACTTTCAAAAAAATGCTCTTTACTATTTTTACTGCATAGGTTACGGCAAGTGTTTTAGAAAAAATCTGCGCTCCTTCGCCCTTTGTACTTACGGCATCAAAAGCATCGGAAAAACCAAAAGCAGGAATCATTGTGCCTACAAAACAGACCATAACTGTTGCCACCTGGCTTTCAAGAGTAACAGAAAGTA
>CALARM010000958.1 GCA_937888925.1 uncultured Synergistia bacterium
AATCGGTAAAGGAGCCATGGGAACTGTGTATCTTGCTTATGACGGACGTCTCTCAAATGATTGCGCTGTGAAAGAGATGGTTCCTTCTTTTCTTGAAGAAGAAGAAAAAAAGCAGTTCATGGAATTATTCAAACAGGAAGCCCATATGTTAAATACTCTGGACCATACAAATCTACCGAAAGTTATAGATTATTTTCTGGAAAAAGATCGCTATTATCTTGTAATGGACTATATTAAAGGCCGGACTGTAAAGGACTATATAGAAAACAGTTCTGCAGACATTGAGACTGTGAAAAAAATCATCTATCAACTCTGTGATATTCTGGAATATCTTCATGGGCAACATATAATCTTCAGAGATTTAAAGCCTTCCAATATAATGATACTTCCTGATTTCAAAGTAAAACTGATTGATTTCGGTATAGCCAGAATATTTAAAGACAGCAGGCAATATGATACTGTAATAGTGGGAACTCCCGGTTTCTGTCCCCCTGAACAGTACGGCAGAGGACAGACTGATGAACGTTCCGATATATACAGCCTCGGAGCAAATCTTTATTATATGCTTACTGGTAATGTTCCTGATTTACCTGTTGAAAAAGGAAGAAAAGAGATAGAAAGCAATAGTAATTTGGCGCCGGAACTGAGAAGCCTTATATTAAAATGCCTTTCTTCTGAGCCTGAAAAAAGATTCTGTACTATATCGGATTTCAGAAAAGCTTTCGAAGATGTATGGCGGAAGAAACTTCCTGTACATGTGCAAAAACAGGCTGTTGTTTCTCCGGAAGATAATAAACCTGTACATACCGTTACGGGAACTGTTTTTACCTTTGCGTTTATGTTATTGCCTTCCGGTATTTTAACGTCTTTCTTTTATCTTTTCGGTGCAAAGTTGCTGAGTATTATACCTGCCGGTATAAGCAGTATCTTTATGTGGCTCCTGGATATTGTTTCCCCGTCCGTTCTTTCTTCCGTGCCGGTATTTTTGCCTTTGCTGGGTCTGTTTTTCTTTACCGGTCTTTTTTATATGGTCATAAGAAAAATGAAATCTATTCCCGGCATTAACTGGGAAGCCCTTATACTGGTGACAATACCTTTTGTAATATTAAATGCCAGGAATTTTTATGCCCTGACCATACCTTTACCCGGTTACGAAGCCGGCCGTCTGTCTGCCGTGCTTTTGCTGGCACTTGCAGTTCCCTTTATGATTCTTGCCTCTGTTATATTTATGAATGTTTTACGTATTAAGAAAAGAGAAAGTAAAGAAATTCCTCTTATTGAGAAAAAGAGTAAAGAAGCTTTTACAGGACATTTTGCAACAGTTACTTCTCCTATGAGACCTGCAGGGAAAATTTTAATAGACGGAGAAGAGGAAGCTTTTTCTGCATGTTCCTGTGACGGGCAGTTTATAAAAGAGGGGACAAGGGTTAAGATTACAGGCTTAAAGATGGGTGATTTTATTGTGGAATCTATTACTGACCTGAGCAAAAGCATGTAAAAAGAGTCTTCCTCCCGTCACGCGTTACACGTTACGCGTCACGAGAGCAAATATGTATTATTTATGGTCACCACAGCAGTAATCCCACTGTTTGGTGAGATTATTTTCGATACCGAGTAAATTCAGAACTCTTGAAACGGTAAAATTGATAATATCGTCAACTGTCTGAGGGTCATTGTAAAAGGCAGGACAGGGAGGAACTATTATTGCTCCTGCTTCTGACAGGGTAAGAAGATTTCTTATTTGAATCAGCCCGATAGGTGATTCCCTGGGTACTATAACAAAGGGTCTTTTTTCTTTAAGTGTTACCTGGGCAGAGCGTAAAAGAAGATTGTTGCATATGCCGGCTGCCATTGCACCGAGGGAATTTATCGAACATGGCGCAATTACCATACCGGAGGTTTTAAAAGAACCGCTTGCTATGGAAGAACTCATGTCTGAGATGGAAAATTCTTTTATTTTTTCACATATTTCTTCGGAGAATATTTTATTTTTTTTATAAGATTTTATTTTCAGTTCCTGGCATATGACTCCTTTTGCATGTTCCGTAACTACCAGAGCTACTTCATGGTCATGCCTGGCAAGTTCTTCACATATTCTTTTGCCGTAAATTACGCCGCTTGCGCCTGTAATACCAACTATTATCATAACAGAACATCTCCTATCGTGAAAAGTAATATAACAATGGAAATCCAGCCGTTTACAGTAAAAAATGCTCTGTCTACATGTGTTAAATCCTTCGGATTTACAAGGCTGTGTTCATATATAAACAGAAAAGATGTAACTGCAAGGCCGATATAGTAAATAGGCCCAAGTTTTGCTATGATACCGAACATGAGCAGGAAGAAAACTGTTAACATGTGAGAAAAAGAGGATATATAAAGTGCATTATCGAGGCCGAATACTGCCGGTATTGAATAAAGATGTTCTTTTCTGTCAAATTCATAATCCTGGCAGGCATAGATTATATCAAGACCTGTCATCCAGAAGATAATGGCTGCACCCAGAAAAAAGGGGGTTATACTCCATGTGCCTGTAACTGCAAGCCATCCTCCTATGGGAGCGGCAGATTCTACCAGTCCCAGAATTAAATGGGTGGTCCATGTAAAACGTTTACAGTATGAATAAAACCAGAGAAGTGCCACGGCAATAGGGCTTAATTTAAAACAGAGAGGATTTAACATCCACGAAGAGAAAACCAGAAGGGCGAGCGATATAAATGTGATAAGCCACACAGAAGTTCCTGTTATTTTCCCTGAAGGCAGGAGTCTATCTTTTGTTCTCGGATTTTTAGTGTCTATTTCCCTGTCTATGATGCGGTTTAGAGACATACCTGCCGTTCTTGCACCGAACATGGCAAGAGTGACCCACAGCCATACAGAGAAAGAAGGTATTTTCCCTGCTGCCACAATTACTCCCAGGTAAGCAAAGGGAAGGGCAAATATGGTCTGTTCAAATCTTACCAGATCTATAAATT
>CALARM010000959.1 GCA_937888925.1 uncultured Synergistia bacterium
CTTCTCCAGAGCCTGCCAGGCAGAAGCTTTTTACGGATAACCTTTTACCTGTTACGGTACTTATTACCGCTCCAAATAAGTTCGTAACCATTTTATCAGCTTCTGCCTGACAGGCTCTTACGAAGAAAAATAATTTGCCTTATATCATTTGTTTTACAGACAATAAATTAACCCTTATTTAATTTTTAATTCTATATAAAAGACTAATTTTTCTTCTCCAGAGCCTGCCAGGCAGAAGCTTTTTACGGATAACCTTTTACCTGTTACGGTAATTAGAAATCCTTTGCACATCTGAAGCCTATATTGATGAGTTTACATGTCAATGCTTTCCCTGCTCTCCTGGAACATCTGAAATCAGACGGACTTGAATAAAACCAGGAACCTCCTCTTATTACCTTACTGTTCCCTTCGGCGGGCCCTGAAGGGTTTCTTTGAGGACTTTTTTTATAGTAATTCCAGTCATACCAGTCAGAACACCATTCCCATACATTACCTGCCATATCCATTACTCCGTAATAACTTGCCCCTTCCGGAAAACTCCCTGCAGGCATAAGCATTTTTATTCCGCCGGGACAGGAATTGGCACATTTTAAAGTGTCCCATTCTGTCCCCCATGGGAAAACTCGTCTGTCAGTTCCTCTTGCAGCTTTTTCCCATTCTGCTTCCGTAGGAAGACGTTTACCTGCCCATGTAGCATAACTGGAAGCTCCATACCAGCTGATACCTATGGCAGGATGATTTTCATATCCCTCTTCAGGTATATAGAAATCACCTTTCTTTTCTATAAGACACCGTTTATCCTTTATATTTATCCAGTCATCCAGGCAGGTTTCACTGTTTAGAAAATCAGAGAATTCTCTATTGGTGACTTCATATCTGTCTATATAGAAATCATCCAGATAAACATTATGGTCCGGCCATTCGTCACTGTTTCCTTCTCCCCTGGGATTACCCATTGTAAATTCCCCTGCAGGTATTAAGATCATATCATTCGAAGATTCTGATTTTTCTGTATATGAAAAAAATAGAAAGAAAACAAATAAGATGCATAGATATAATAAGAAATTTTTTTGCACTTTTAAAGCCTTTCGTTTTAGACGTGATGCTATAACCGTGACGCATTACGCGTAACACGTGATGCGTCACGGGTGGGTCGTAATGCGTAATGCGTAATGCGTGATGCGTAATGCGTATTTTCACCGGTACCGGGCGACCCCTGTGGTCGCCCCTGCTCACTTTTCACCATTCACTTTTCTTAAAAACTTTTCTATCCTCTCTATGCCTTTTTCCAGACTTTCTCTGGATGCGGCAAAGCTTAATCTTATATAATTATCAATTCCGAAAGCATTACCCGGTATAACAGCCACCAGTTGTTCGTCTAAAAGCCTGTTTGCAAATTCGCCTGAAGCGATACCTGTATTGCTTATGTCTACAAAAGCATAGAATGCTCCTTTCGGAGGAGAACATTTTATAAGGGGAAGTTTATTCAGATTGTCTATAAGAAATTCTCTTCTTTTCCTGAACTCTTCTACCATTATTTTTACATCTTCCTGGCTGCCATTTATGGCTTCAAGGGCAGCCATCTGTGATATGGAACTCGGATTTGAGGTCATGTGATCCTGGAGCTTTGTCATGGAAGCTATTATTTCTTCCGGTCCTGCTGCATAACCTATACGCCATCCTGTCATAGAATAGGTTTTTGATACTGCATTTATTATGACGGTTCTTTCTTTTAACTCCGGGAACATGGCTGCTATTGTGTAGTGTTTGCCGTCATATATAAAATATTCATATACTTCATCTGATATTAAGAAGATGTGTTTGTTTTTTATGAGTATTTCTCCCAGGCTTTCCGCTTCTTCTCTGGATATTACATATCCGCTCGGATTTGAAGGGGAATTAATTAGGATAACTTTTGTTTTTTCCGTAATACTATGTTTAATACCTTCCATATTTAAAGACATGTCAGGTTTTGAAGGAATTTCTATTGTTTTTCCTCCGGCAAGTTTTACCTGTTCGATATAACTGTTCCAGTAAGGAACTGACAGTATGACCTCATCACCGGGGTTTAAAAGGGATTGAAAACAGTTATAGAGAGCATGTTTTCCTCCGCAGTTTACCATGACCCGGGAAGGAGTATATGTCAGTCCGTTATCTCTGAAAAACTTTTTGCATATGGCATCTTTTAATTCCGGTATGCCTGCAGTGGCAGTATAGTTT
Source organism: uncultured Synergistia bacterium (assembly GCA_937888925.1). The sequence continues at coordinate 2,221 of CALARM010000959.1, forward strand.
GTAAAATTATTGTTTATTGCCTTTATGGCACATTCCTTTATTCTGTCAGGTGTGGGGAAATCAGGTTCTCCTGCAGCCAGAATTACTACATCTTTTCCTTCTTTCTTCATTTTCTTTGCCCTGGAGGTTATTGCCAGTGTGGTACTGGGTGTTATGTTTTTTGCTCTTTCTGAAATCATAAGTTTCTATCTCCTTTATGGTTTATTGAATATCGGTTATGGTGTATTTCATAACCTGTGAGAATTTAATTTTTTGTGACGCGTAACGCGTAACGCGTGACGGGTTTAATCCCTGCGAACCATGCATTACGCTTTATGCATTACGAGGTCATTATTTATGGATAGTTATGAAACCAACTATACTTTATAATAAAATATTAGACGAAAAAAGAATCTTTCCTTTTATAATATTTATAAAAAGAGGAATAGAACCGAATTTGAAGAAATTTTAATTTTAAGGTTTTTATCAGTAATCCTCGCGTGACGATTAACAAGGGAGAATTATTATGAAAAAAATATTTTTATTTACATTATTACTCTTATTTTCAATTATAACTTTTGCCGAAGCAAAGATTAATCTCAGGGAATATCCTGCAAACAGAGGACAGTATTACAGAATTCCAAGAAAAGAAAGGTATAGTTTACTGGACAGCGGTAAACTCTTTACCTGGAAAAAAGACGACCATGATAAAGGAACATATATTCCTCTAAAAGATATAAAAGATTTCGAAGGTAAGGTTATTGATATAAAAAAATATTTTGACCTTTACGAGCTTGACCTGAATGGTGACGGAATAAAAGAAGTATGTGTTATCCCCGGTAATATGCCTGTTTATGAAGAAGACGAAAAAACGTCAGATGAGTGGTTTGGTGAAGCCTATTATTACAGAGCCACTGTTTTAAAAAAATCAGGTAATGGGTATAAACCTTTTCAGGTTGCCACTATAGAAGGAGATTATGCTTCTGTTCTTGATATAAGGGATCTGAACGGTGATGGTATTACTGATTTACTTTTAAGTTCCGGCGCAGGAGCAAGCAGTTATAATGATATAGTTGAATTTTTTTATTTTGATAAAAACAGTAAAACTGTTAAATCACAGGTTTTTTCACAGTGGGTATTACTTTATGATTTTAACGGTGATAGTATTTATGAACTTGTAGTATCATTTCCGGAGGGGTGCAATTCTGCTCATGCCTACTGGGCAAGCTGGCAGGATATATGGGAATGGAATGGAAAAAAGTATGTCCTGTCATGTGAAAAATATCCTGAATATTATGATCTTGTTTATATACCTCAAAAGATAGAGTCTATGATTGACTTCGGAGACATGGCTTCTGCCGTAACAGACAGGGTTCCTCTTATAAAGAAAGCCTGGAAGATTATTATAAAGGCAGGTCTTTATGAAACAATAGATGCTAAGGCTGCAGGACTTGAAAATAAAAAAGGTCTTGCTGCCCTGGATAAGGGTGACAGGGAAGAGGCTCTGAAACATTTTAAAAAAGCTGTAACCCTTTTTCCACAGGACCCTGAATTTATGAATAATCTGGGCTTTACATACGAAGATTCCCGCAAATATGAGAAGGCTATTGACTGTTATTTGAATACCCTGGCAAGAGATCCTGCAAGATCTGTTGCCTGGTATAATATGGCCTGCTCTAAAGCTGTAACAGGGAAAAAAGACCAGGCTGTAATGTGTTTTTATAATTATATGAGATTTGCTCCTCCTTCGGCTAAAGCCGGAGATGCTGTGAAATACCTCGCGAAAAACGCCAGATCCGATAAAGTCAGGGAAGCAGCAAAAGAGGCGTTGAAAAATTATCGGAAGGATGATCAGTGAGCAGCGATTTTTTGTAGGGTCGTTTATTTAACGCCCAACAAACACGCGTCACGCTTCAATGCCTGCCTGCAAATCTCCTTGTAGATCTTGTAAGCCCTTTGAAGATATTATCAATCAAAGATATGAGTCTTGCTTTCTCTTTCGGAATTATATGTTTTGCTTTTCTTAAAGATTTGACAAATGACGGCGTGGCCCAGTCGCGTTTATCTGCATTTAATTCTTTTATTAGATTTTCAAAGGTATTCAGGAGTGCCCAGAAGGCCATATCCTGTTCCATTTTATCGGAAGACATGGCATAAGATAAAAGCTCTTCCAGTTCTTTTTCCCTGCTTACAAAAGAAGGAACCGATGGCTTGCTGTAATCTTCTACAGGCCAGTCATCAATGTCAGCCATGTCATGGCCTTCCTTATTTATGGCCAGTTCTATTTTATTCTTAAAAAATCTGTTTTTAATATCCTTTTCTATGACAAGAATTCTCTCTTCAGGTAATCTGTTCTGTATTCTGTATTTTTCAAGGCCTTCTTTTTCTTTCTGAGATAGAAAACCCTTCCTCCAGTAATCATTAAGCAGTTCTCTGTACCCTTTGAGAGCTTTTTCAACTCTTTCCTTATCCTGTGCCTTTACATTACTTTCAACGTCTTTTTCTATCTGTTCCGATATATCACCGGGGAGATTATATTCTTCTTTCTGTAACTTCATGTATTTTTTATCTTCTTCTGTAAGATAACCTTTATTCCACAGGTTTTCCAGAAGAGTGGTGTAACTGGTTATTGCCATATCCATTACATCCATTCTGTATGTTTCCCTTGCTTTAACCCTGTCTTCATTTTCTCTCTCCATTTCTCTTTCTATATGGCGGGAAACATGTTCGGGTAACTGTAGTTTTTGTTTCATTAACTCGATTTCTTTTTGCTCTTTATCTGTTATATAAGTCTTGCTCCAGAGTTTCTCGAGGAATTCTCTGAAATGATCCGAAGCCTTTTTTAGTTTCTCTTTATCTACCTGCGTATCATTTCTTTCCTCTTCGATATTGTCTCCATACATTTTCCTTGTTATGTTTCTTTTCTTCAATCCATAGATATGATTCAAATTTCTAATGGCAAGAGCATTATTCCTGTCAATCTTTAGAGACGCTTCGAATTCTATTATGGCCCGATCATATCTTCCGAGTAAACAATAGGTTGCGCCGATACTGTTGTGTATATCAGGACTATCTGACAGTTCAAGAGCAGCTTTATATTCTTTTATTGCACTGTTATAATTTTTTCTCTCATAATATTCATTGCCTTTTTCTATATATACTCTGACCTTTTCTTCTACATTTCCTGCCGTATCTTCTCTTTGATTTCTTGCTCTGTTGATTTTTTCCTTATATTTATCCTTTACTTCAGAGAATATTCTTATATTCTGTTCACTGGATATATTTAATTTTTCTCTGGCAGATTTTATTATTTCTTTTTCTTCCTCAGTCATAAATCCTTTTGAGAGAACACTTTCCACAAGTCTACTGTATTTTATTTTACTGTCAGAAATTGCTTTATTGTTTATCTTTTCCTCAGTATCCACTAATTTTTTTTCTTCCAGGATATCTTTTTCAGGCCCTACTTCCTGGGTAGATTTACCGCTCCACCTGAGCCCTTCAAAAAAAGCCGGACGTGCTTCTTCCGTTTCATTATTTCTTTCTGATATGTTCTTTAATTTTTTTAGAATTTCCTGGGCATCACGATAACGTTTCCCGGGATCTTTTTCCAGACACTTCATGACTACAGCTTCAAGATTGGAAGATATATTCGGAGCGGTTTCTTTAATGGGAGTAACATCTGTATTTATTATGGTATAAGCTATAGAGAAAGGATTATCATCTTTAAATTCATAGGGAAAATGGCCTGTCACCATTTCATAAAGCACTATTCCGAGTGAATATATGTCTGAATAAAACCCTACTTCTCCGTGGCCTGAAGCCTGTTCCGGCGAGAGATACTGGGCAGTGCCGATTGGCGCTCCTACGGCTGTAACCCTCGGAGAACCTGTAGATTTAGATATACCGAAATCGGCTATTTTTACCTTTCCGTTTATGTCTATCATTATATTTTCAGGTTTTATATCTCTATGTATAATATCATTCTGATGGATCCAGGACAGTCCTGATGCTATGGCTGTTGCCAGAGAAATAACTTCTTCTTCAGGAAGGGTTTCTCTTTCGTTCAGCACATCGCGCAGGGTTTTACCTTCTATATATTCCATTACTATATATCGTTCCAGTCCTGTTTCCCCTACATCTATAACTCTGACTATATTTTCATGCTCCAGTCTGGCAGCAAGTCTGGCTTCCCTTTCAAATCTCTTTATATATTTAAGATTACCGCAGAGGTTCTGAGGAAGTATTTTTATGGCTCTGATTGTCCCCAGATTAATCTGCAGGGCCTTATATACATCCCCCATACCACCGCTTCCTACCAGTTCAAGCAACCGGTATTTTTCAGCCAGATTTTTCTCTCTGTACGATCGTGACTCAATCCACAGGTCTTCATAATAGATCTGTTTCCTCAGGGGAATGCTTCTTGATACAATATGTTCCAGATCCTTCTTTACCGATGTGTTTGGCAGCCGGTGATTTTCAACAGGATAGATGTAATTTACTTTGTCGGAATAGATATAGTCAAAAATAAATATATGGGTTCTCTGACATTCCGTACACAGTCCGGGAAATAAAAACGGATGGAGTTCCAGTAATTCTTTTTTCTGAGGATTGAGTAATTGAAGTTTCTGGAGAGCAAAAGGAGACTTACAGGTTATTCTGTCATATTTGAATTTTGTATCACTTCCCATACATCTATAGGCATTGAGGGCAAAATTTTCTCCCTGAGGCGTAACAATAATAGGTTTGATAAGAGGATAGTTCTGAAGGAAAGAAAGTTCTTCCAGTATTTCTATTACAAGAACTTCCAGCTTTTCGGAATAAAGACCGCCCTGTTTATCTAAAATTTTACCTGATATATTTATGCCTTCTTCAAGTCTTTCAAAGTTTTCAGTAAGTTTATTATCACTGTCAAATATAAAAGAACAGAGGTCCGGTATGAAAAATTCCTCTCTCCTCGATAGATAGATTTTTAATATAAGTTTTAAAATTTCCATCCAGCCTGCACTGTCTGATTTGCCGTCTTTAAGAAAATTCAGTACACGACTATCGCAGGCTTCATCGTTTTTCCTGTCTGCAAAATAATTACAGAGAGCTATGATTGTACAGTACTTTATTATAACATCGAAAAGCTTTATAAATGCATTGATTTTCTCCACACCTTTTTGAGTCTCTCTGAATTTACTCAAACATGAAGCTATAGGATAGGGAAATAAATATTCAACTCTATCATAAAAGGTCTGTGGAATATCCATTTATGTCACCAAAATATTTTTTCTTTACATAATATCATAGAATATATATCATTACAATATTGATTGTGTTTAAAAATGACA
>CALARM010000960.1 GCA_937888925.1 uncultured Synergistia bacterium
TGGCAAAAGGATCTATTTTCAATCCGTACTGATCCGATATATCTTTAACCTTTTTCGCCGCTTCTGCTATATTCAGAAATATGCCGCCTTTAACAGGTTCTGAGCCAAGAATTATATTTTCCGTAACAGTAAGGGGGGGAACAAGCATAAAATGCTGATGAACCATACCTATACCAAGGCTTATGGCAGTATTGGGGTCTTTTATGATTACAGGTTTTTCATTTATAAATACCTGCCCTTTTTCCGGCTGATAAAGTCCGTAGAGAATATTCATAAGGGTGCTTTTTCCTGCACCGTTTTCACCGGCAAGAGCAAGTATTTCACCTTTATTCAGATGAAAACTTACATCTTCATTTGCTTTTATACCGGGGAATTCTTTAGTAATTCCCTTCATTTCAACAACTTTCATAATGGGTGATGGGTGATGGGTGATGGGTGACGGGTGATGGGTGATGGGTATTAAAACCGAATCACTTTTCACTTTTCACTTTTCACTTTTCACTTTTCACTGTTTCCACCTCAAACTTCTTCAATTCTTCCTGAGTAGCAGGCACCACTATTTCTCCATTTATCACTTTTTCTCTGTATTCCTCTACCTTTGCAAGGACACTTTCAGGGATCTTATTACGGGTATATTTCATTTCAGTAAGACTTACTCCTCCTTCTTTCAGTCCGTACACACGATGTCCCGAAATGAACTCTCCGTTAGCTTCCAGTTTTGACACATCGAAAATAGCTACATCAACATGTTTCATCATACTTGTAAGAACAACGGTTTTCACTATATTACCTTCATTATCTTTTACAACACCGATGGAATCCTGGTCACCGTCCACACCTATTACATAACAGTCTTTTTTCTGATTTTTTGCTGCCTCTATGGCACCGAGACCGCATTTACCGGAAGCATGATAAATAATATCCACTCCCTGGCTGTATAAAATTGAAGATAAATCTTTTCCCTTTGATACGTCTTCAAAATCACCTGTGTATTTCACAATTACTTTTACATCGGGGTTTGCAAGTTTTACACCTGCTTCATAACCTGTTTGAAATTTTTTTATTAAAGGTACGTCAATTCCGCCGAGAAAACCTACAGAACCTGTTTTTGTCATAAACCCGGCCATAAGACCTGCAAGAAAAGAACCTTCTTCTTCTTTAAAGGTACAGGATATAACATTCGGCTTCTCTACTACTTCGTCAATAATGCCGAAATGAGTAGTCGGATAAAGCTCTGCCGACTCAGTAAGGGCATCTTTAGTGAGAAAACCTATGGAAAATATAAGATTATAGCCGAGATCTGCGAAAGCATTCAGATTGGGGCCGTAATCTGTCATAGAACTGGATTCCACCACCTGTGTTTCCACTGGTAATTCTCTGGCGGCTCTAACGAGGCCTTCATTGGCGGAATCATTAAACGATTGATCTCCAAGACCGGCAGCATCAGTAACAAGTCCTATTTTAACAGTTTTACTGGAATTATTCTTTTCTTCCATACAGCCTGAAAATAATAAAATAACTATGAGAAGAAAAAAAACAGGTACCGATTTAAACAAATTTTATCACCCTCTACTGAAGTGAGCACCCCACTATAGAGGGTTTAATTCTCCACACAGTTTGATTCTCCTACAAAGATTGTTAAAAATAATTACTGTGTTGAGCATAAGTAATACATAGATGTGCTCGTGACGAGTAACGCGTAACGCGTGACGGATGGAAGGCCTTTATTAAAAATAACGTCGTAAAGCGTGATACGATTACGCATCATGCATCATTTAAATTTTAATAAATTATGAAATATCCTGTAAAGGTGAAGGATTTTTTTAAAAAATTATAGAATTTGTAATAAAAATAACCAGATAAGGAAGGAAGATTTTCATGAAAAAATGTTTCACTATGGTTTTATTATTATTTCTATCTATTAGTTTTTTTACGGGATGTGGAGCGCTGGTAGGAATCATTTCTTCTATTTTTGGCTCCCAGTCAGGTTTTGTGTTTATACCTTTCCTGTCAGACAGTAAAATAACAGCCAGCGGAGCACCAATACCGGGGATGGTATTTTTATATGAAAAGCCGGCAAATCTCCCTGGTTATCAACCTTTAAGCAGTGCAACAGTAATGGTAGAAGGAAGCAATCAGGTAGCGACTACCGACGAAAACGGATATTTTGTAATTAATAACATAGAAGAAGGCGTTAAAAATCTTATAGTGCAAAAAGACGGATATGTATCACGAACGGATGAAATAGCAGTAGCAGCCACCACGTCAGGCAATACAATGACTTCTTCCAGTGTTTCGACTGTAACAAGTATCGGACTTCTTCCCTCTTACGGAATGAATCTTATAACCGGTCAGCCTGCTCAACTTACTGCCTACGGGAAAACCTCTGATAATCATATTTCAACTCTTACAGGATTAACGTGGGAAATAGTGGAAGTGGCTATGCAGAATCTCGGAGGATATACAATTATAGAAAATAACAATAATGCCATTATAGACAGTAACGGTGTATTTACAGGCAATCACCCTGACCCGAATAACCCCCGGGCAGGCAATATGAGGGTAAAAATCAGAGCAAAATATAACAGTCTTACATCAGAACTTATTTATATCTATGTTAATGGCGGTTCTATAACAGTCTCAGGTAATGTCACGTCAAAAGGTCAGACAGTGAGCGGAGCGAGAGTTCAAATGACCAATACCCCTTATTTTACAACTACTGACAGTAATGGCCATTATATACTGCCAAACGGATTGGCATACAGTAACTTTGTTGTGGCAGCACAACTCGGAGATGAAAATGGCTCTAATACCATTACAGAATTCATACCGCCCGGAGGTGAAGCAGTTCTTAATATAGAAATAAGCTCCAGTCCTGTAAAATTTGCCTATGAAAGCACCATAGGTTCCGCAGGGTTCCCGGGCACTGCAAACAACCAGTTCAATAATCCTCATGATGTGGCTATTGACAGTAAAGGCAATGTTTATGTAAGTGATTATCTGAATAACAGAGTACAGAAATTTAATTCTGCCAATAATTACGTTGCTACAATCGGCGAAACCGGCGTACCGGGAGAAGATAATAATCATTTCTGGGGCACCTTCGGAGTATGTGTGGATAAAATCGATAATGTCTATATATGTGACGGAGTCCTGAACAGAGTACAGAAATATGATTCTACGGGAAAATATTTAAAAACCTTCGGTATAGTAACAATAACACCCATATGTGATAACAAACACTTTTATTCTCCCTATGATGTGGCAGTAGATAATACGGGGAATATGTATGTAGCAGACGGTTATTTCAGGGTACAGAAATTTGACGAAAACGGAAATTATCTTTTCACCATCGGTGAACCTACGGTAGAAGGCTCTGACGATTACCATTTCTGGACTGATATAATAGCCTATCTTGCAGTAGACAGTCAGGACAATCTATATGTATCGGATATTTCCAATCACAGGATACAGATATTTAATTCTTCAGGTACCTATCTGTCTACCATAGGGGAATCAGGTGTTCCCGGAAGTGATAATTCACATTTCTTCAGGACTACCGGTGTTGCAGTGGAACAGTCTTCAGGCAATATCTTTATTTCCGATGCCTTTAATAACAGGGTGCAGCTTTATGACGGGAATCATAACTATCTTGGCACAGTTGGCATTAGCGGCTTTGAAGGCATAACAAACGATAAATTTAAAACACCGAACGGAGTTGCCATAAGTCCTGTAAACAGTAAACTCTATGTTGTAGATAAAGGAAATAACAGGGTACAGATATTTACCAGACAGTAACGAAGGAGGATAAATAATGAAAAAAATTTTTATATCAATTATATTACCTGTAATTTTTCTCATATACCTGGCAGGTTGCGGCAGCGATAGTATTATAACACCGGTTATAACACAGACTCCGACACAGTCTCCTACAGGTTCTCCCACGGCAACTCCCACGCCTGAACCGACACAGGGAGGGAAATGGGAGTTTCAGAAAAGTGGTACATCGGAATATTTATTCGGACTGGATTTTGTGGATTCCATGAATGGCTGGGCTACAGGAACCTATGGGACTATTGTCCATACTGCAGACGGAGGTAATACATGGATTTCACAGAACAGCGGTACCGAGTTAATGCTCTCGAACGTAGCTGCTGTTAACTCTAATAAGGTATGGGTTGCAGGGGATCAGGAAACCATATTTTATAGTTCCAACGGAGGAGAAACATGGAATATACAGTACATCGGCAATCCTGAGAGTATATTCTATGACATATCATTTGGCGATAGTACAAACGGATGGGCAGTTGGGCCGGCAGGAACAATTTTACATACCTCTGACGGTATTAACTGGGCCTATCAGAACAGCACAACTACTTATAATATAAGCGGAGTAGATTTTATTGATGGCAGAAACGGATGGGCAGTTGGGCATGGAGGAACAATTCTGCATACTTCCGACGGTGGCCTTACATGGGTTCAACAAAATAGCGGCACATCTGTCAGTCTTATGGATGTTCATTTTGCCGATTTGAATCATGGCTGTGTAGTAGGAGCGTACGGGACTATTCTCTTATATACTTCAGATGGAGGTAATAGCTGGACTAACAGCAGCAGCCCCGTTTCAGCAAGGCTCTACGGCGTTAATTTTATAGATCCTCTCCAGGGATGGGTTGTAGGAGGCGGAGGCTCAATACTTCGCACCACAGACGGCGGTGTAAACTGGATCGCCATTACGGTAGCACCTTCTATAAGCCTTTACAGTGTTGATTTCCCGGATGCCAGTCATGGATGGGCAGTTGGAGACAGCGGTATAATATTAAAATATTCACCTTAGTAATACACCGGGTAAATTAGTAACCATTTGGTCAGCTTCTGCCTGACAGGCTCTTACGAAGAAAA
>CALARM010000961.1 GCA_937888925.1 uncultured Synergistia bacterium
GGAATATAAATATCAAGAAGCCTGGCAGGAAGATAGGTTTTTCTTATATGGTTGTATTTTTCCGTCATTTTAAGTGGCAATGGGTCAGTTGTCGCATCTTCAATGGCAGAATACATCTTTTGTGCAGAAATGAATTTGTAACTTTTTCTCATCTGATTAAATGATTTCACTGCAAAGAGAGGGACACCTGTTTCTACCTGACCAAGTAGTATTAAATGACGATCATTCAGGCTGAAGAATATCATATTGGAAAAAAGCGGGTTTCCTTTAAGGCCTTTTCCAATAAAACTTTCCTCCGATGCTGTTACACCGCAAAAATATATCTTTCCCGTAGTACCTCTCTGGCATATTTTTATCTCATCTACAGTCCAGAAGGGATGGCTCATTTTAAGTATTTCACTTATTTTGTCCAGGGAATTATCCTGTTCCCTGAGCAGCTCGTCTGCACTCATTTCTTCTATAAAGCTATAGCGGTTCCAGAGGGATTTTCTTATTTTTTCTTTTAAATATCCATGCTCTTCATCCCAGTTACCAAGACTTTCGTAAAGCTGTTTCCCTTCATAGGTAATGGTATCAGGCCCGTCTTTTCTGTATCTTTCTATATCTTTATCTGTTATAAGCAGATAGGTAAGAGAACCACGGGGCTCAAATATTTCTTCTTTTGCTTCTTTACTTTCTTCCCATAGATCATGTGAAATAGTTGATAGTTTTTTTATTGTTTTATCCAGGTAATCCTTTTTACTGCAACAGATTTCTTCCATACGGTCAATCTGTTTCAGCTTGAATTTAAGTGATATAAGCTGTCCTCTGTTAAGTATTTTTTTATCTATATGATTGAAGAGACTGTCCTGTGTCTCGAAATATTTCTCATAATAACGTTTCCATGACAGGAGATATTTTACAAAATAAACTATATAGGCAAAGAATATTATTACAACAGGTATTAACAGTAAAAGAAAGGAAATGATACTTAAAATTATTATAATAACAGGGAGACCTACAATCGGTAAGATAGACAGATATCCTATTAAATTAATTCTCCTTGCAGGCAATACTGTTCCTATGAATGGTACTACAAAAGAATCTATTGTAGACTGCAGTATGTCAAACGTTTTGAAATGTTTTTCTTCGTCTTCTTTAACAAGACCTTCAGTATATCTGAGTTTTTTCTGTATTTCTTCTTTTCTGGCTTTTATTTCCGTATAAATTCTGTCCACACAGGAAAGAGCACTTTTCAGTGCACATGAAGTATCTGTTGAAAGTGCATCTATATGTTTTTTTATATTATTTTCCAGTTTTTCTAAATTTTCCTGTAACTGTTTTGTGAAATCTTTTTCTGTTTCCTCTGCGAAACGGCTTTCCAGAAGACCTGCTTCATGTTTTATGCGATTAACCAGGACAGAAGGGTCTGCATTTTCAAATTGCTTTCTGTCAAGTTTAGGCGTCTTTGGTATAAAAGAACTGTCTTCTATAGAGTTAATAAAATTTATAGATGCATCGGTTTCTTCTTTCAATTTGCCTTCTGAAAAATCATCTCTTATAAACAGTTCTGAAATAATCTTTCCGCCGAGAAGGCATGCACAGTGTTTTCTTACCAGTTCTGCAGGGAAATACATAAGGCTTATTCCGAAAGAGCCGTAAGAAGTATTTTTACCTGAAATATCACCCTGAAGTGATGAAGAAATGGCCGGAAGAGATTTCAGGTTCGGTCCGAGAGGAGTCACTATCATGGCTCTGAGCATTTCCACGAACATCTTTTCTCTTTCTTTTTCACTTTCAAGGGCAAATCCCTGGCTGTTTATATAATCTACAAGAAAAACTGTTTTGAAGGGTTTGTCGGAGTTTTCTATTTCATATAGACCTGGATAATAATATTGTTTAAATCCTTTACCCTGAAGGAAATGGTCCAGTTCTGACAGAGAAATGTACGACAGTGACTGTATCTCATTTTTATCCTGCATTTCACCTTCCAGCACGGCAGGAAGCAGAAGAAGACCGTACCTGTTTGATGTACCGTGATTATATATTACCCTTTCTTCTGCCAGATAGATAGTATCTATATATATACCTGCTGCCAGAGGATCATCAAGGGAAGCTATCAGAAATACGTCAAAATCATTTGCTTCTTCAAGTTCAAAACCCTTTTCATTTAAAATTTTCCTGTTAGATATAAGTGTTGTATCTCTTAATTTCTGATCTATTTTTGCTGAAATACTGTCAATATTTGCCCAGAATATTGATCTTGAACCGGCTCTTACTGCATCCTTCAGATCTTCTGCCATAGCATCCCTGTTTTTTATTTTTTTTATCTCTCTTTTAATCCATCTGTTATATTCTCCCCATGTGCAGCTTTTCTTTTCCATGTCATCAGATACGGATTTTGGAAGTAATATCATTTCATCCATAGTAAGACCGAGCTTTATATTTACCGGTGTTATAGTTTCTTCTTTATCGGCGGGAATAAAATAACTCTTTATAAAAGAGGTAAATTTTGAAAGAACTTCGTCTTTATCGTCAGATTTCAGCCATTCTGTTTCTATGAGTTTATCAAATTTTTCCTGTATTTTATTAATACGACTTTTAAATTTTTCATACACTTTTCTTTTTTCTGCATATATATCCTGTTTTTCGTCGATTTTTTCGTCATAAATATTCCCTTTGATTTTTTCCTGGATATAGCAGATTATATTCAGGTTACCTCTGATTTTTTCTATTTTCCCTTTAATGGCGGCAAAGAGATAGGATAGTAATTCAATAACAGCTTTACAGGATTTTCCGGTGACAATAAGGTTTAATTCTTCTTCAAGACATTCGATAAGTTTTTTTCTATGAGTTGGAAGGGCTGACTCTGTGACAGACAGAGTATTTTCAATTAATTTTGCTCTTTCCGCCTTCTGAAGTTCAATTTCTTTATTTATCTTTTCATCTTCTTTTTTGACTGCAACTTCTGTCTGAGTGATTGTTTTTTCAATTACTTCGAGAAAAGACAGGGTATTTTTGTCTGTCAGTTTACTGTATTTAATCTCTTCTTCCAGATTATAAATAATTTTTTCTTTTCCGGAAGACAGGTTGTTACCTATGATTTTTTGAATCTTTTCAATGCCTTCTATTTCAAATTTTCTGCCGTTTTCTTCTATGGCTTTTTTCAGACCTGCTGAATCATAGCCCATATAAGGCTTTTCTTCGATATTTATTTTTATAATATCTCCTTCTTTTTTACGGAGGAGATTTTCTATAAGCCCTGTTTTATCTTTTTCTCGCAATTTATTCTCATCGATAAATACTTCCGCATTTCGAAGAGTTGCCGGGAAAGCTCTTTTAAGCCAGTCTTCAAGCAATTCTTTCCCCAGTCTGAAGGAAAAGAAATCTTCTATTATTGCTTTCTGATTCTGTTCTTCAAGAACTTCATCTTTAAAATTAACAGAGAGGAATTGAACAGAAGGTAAATGGCCGAAATTGGAAAAAAGTTCACTTTTAAATTCTTCAATGATTTTTTTCCCCTGTCTGCCAAGTCCTATGATCAGTGTCGGTTTGATTGCCCGTAAAGACATGTGTCAGCTCCTGTAATCGTAATGCGCGATCCGTGATGTGTGATCCGTAATGCGTGATCCGTAATGCGTGTTCCGTAATGCGTGCTCCGTAATATTATTACTGGTCACCGGTCACTGGTCACTGTAGAAGAATTCTACAAAATATGATTATTCCCTTTTATATGCCGTATATTTCACAGATTTTCGGGCTTTCTTTAACCACTTCAGGCCAGAAATAAAGTAATAATTTTGAGTTACCGTAATTTTGTTTAAAGCCCCCTATTATACCTGCATGGCTTCCTTCTGTTATGACTGCTTTCCATGCGTCATAACCTTTATAGCCGCATTTCAATCGTAAATATTTTGCTATAACAGCTCCTGTCCTGTCTGCACCCCATTCACAGTGTACATAGGCTTTTTTATCTATGAGTTCCATTATTTTAGCTGTTTCTTTACTGTTCGGTACTTTTTCCGCATTCATAGGGCATGAGTAAAATATGAGCCCTTCTTTTTTTACTATTTTTTCTTCCTCTGAAGGAGGAGAATTAAGAGCTATAATAGATGTTACTCCCATAGATTTCAGCAGTTTTATATAACTCCTTACCTTTTCTGTCGAGTTCCCATGATTTTCAGGATTGAAAAAACTTCCTCCTGCATATAATTTACCATCAATAACCCTGAAATTATAAGGATATTTACCGCTCCCTCCTACGTCTTCTTCCTTTTTACATACGCTTTTGGCCATAGATTCTGCCGATACTATAAGTAACAGTATAAAGATAAGAATTATTCCTTTAATTTTCATATACATCACCTCTGTTAAATTTTGTAAACTTTCACTCATTACGCGTTACGCATTACGCATTACGCCTCACGCCTCACGTTCCTCCACTCCCGGCTTTGGTGCCACTTCCAACGTCATATCATCAGCAAAGGGAGAGCTTATTAAATTTTCCCTGTCCCAGAAATTCTGTATAAACATACCTATAAGGAGTGACAGGAAAGACCAGAGTATTATAAGAGTGGGATAACATTTTATGGTCGGTATGAATTTTGGCATTACCAGAATATTTGAAATATTATACATATGTTGTCCCTGGAAAACAAGGAGTTCTTCTTTTGGTACAAGATCTGGAATAACAGATTCCGAAAAGATCTGGCAGATAAGATAAGAAAAAAAGAAAGCTTCTATAAGTCCGAGTGTAACTATTTTGGATGTTCTTGCAGTTGCCTGTTTTGAATCCGATACCTGGCTGCTTACCTCCAGATATAGATATAAATAGGCTGAAATAAAAGTCAGGATACAGATAATAAAGAAATGCCTTTCTTTAATTCTCAATGGAAAGGTCCAGCTTCTGTCGGAAAGGGCTAT
>CALARM010000962.1 GCA_937888925.1 uncultured Synergistia bacterium
ATTATCTCTTCAAGAATCTTCCTCCCGGAAATTACAGGATAGAAATCTGGCGTTCCGAGGGAGATCATAATTCATCTCCCGGTAGCCCGATAGGAGCGGTAAATATAACAGTTACAGAGGGAACAGTTACTGTAAATGTTACGGCAGGGACTATAGACCCGACTGCAACGCCTACTGTAACGCCTGCTGTTACGAATACTCCGACTGCAACGAACACGCCGGGAGGGCCGACGAATACACCGACTGCGACAAATACTCCGGGAGGACCAACAAATACTCCGGGAGGGCCGACAAATACTCCGACAGCGACGAACACACCCGGAGGGCCTACCAATACTCCAACAGATACCCCCACACCTTCATGGAAATATGTTGGTAATGCCGGATTCTCGGCTGGGAAGGCAGAATCTATATCCTTATCTGTATCCAACGGAATACCTTATCTGGCTTATGTAGATTATGCAAACGGAAACAGGGCCACAGTAATGATGTATGATGGAACAAACTGGACGACCGTAGGCAATGCCGGATTTTCGGCAGGGGTAGCGAAATATACATCTCTGTTTGTATATAATGGAACGCCTTATGTAGCTTACAAGGATTATGCCAGTGGAGGGAAGATCTCTGTAAAAATGTATAATGGAACAGGCTGGACTGTTGTAGGTACTGAAGGATTTTCACAGGGAGAAGTCGGGAAGCTTTCCGGGAATATTTCCTTATATGTATACAATGGAACACCTTATGTATCTTATGAAGATAGTTCATATGGAAATAAGGTTATAGTGAAAATGTATAATGGAACAACCTGGACTACTTTAGGTAATGCCGGAATTTCGGCAGGATGGTTCCATTTTTCATCTCTGTCTGTATCCAATGGAATACCTTATGTAGCTTATGATGGGATAAATGAAAATGACCCGAATGAAAGTGCGGTTAGAGTAATGATGTATAATGGAACAGCATGGACGCATGTAGGCACTGCTGGATTTTCAGGAAATGCCTATTGGCCATCCCTGTATGTGTACAATGGAACACCTTATGTAGCTTTTTGTGATGAGGATAATTTTGGGGCGTTAACGGTAATGACGTATAATGGAGCAAGCTGGATTACTGTTGGATCTAGAGCACTTTCCGGCGAAACGATGGTATCTCCATCCCTGTCTGTATCCGATGGAACACCTTATGTTTTTTTTGAGGGTGCTGGATGTGGTCCTACGGTAATGAAGTATAATGGAATAGACTGGACGTCTGTAGGTACTCGAGGACTTTTAGATCCAATGGCAATAGCAGATGAACTCTCTTCTATTTATATATCCAATGGAATACCTTATGTGGCTTACATGGATGGATCAAATGGCCAGAAGGCCACAGTAATGAAATTTTCTAATTAGCATTTGAGTGTTCTGCAGTGAATTACTCACTGCTCATTTATTTCTAGCTTCCCGGAATATAATTGACTGCCAGGTTAAATGTTACTGCCATGAGAATAATTATCATAATCTGCATAATAATATATCTGGCTTTAAGAGAGTAAGCCGATACATTAGAGATGGTGAATAAAAATTTAATACTCTTTATAAAAGCAATCATTCCTGCTATGACCATTACCATAAAAGGAGAGGTGGGCCAGAAGAGAAGGAAAGGGAAAAGACATATAGATGTAATTACTATTACGTCATATTTTCTGTTTTTATCTTTCCCGTTTATCACTGCCAGTATTAAACTTATTACAAGCAGAACCGTACTGCCCATACATATAAATCCCCTGAGCGATGAAAAAACAAGTAATATTAAACTTAATATTAATACAGGAAATATTACATTTCTGAAAAGATTTTTAAGGCTGTAAAGCCTCATTTCTATTATTTCACCTTCTACAGAAGGGGAAGTCTTTTTAAAATGATATAATGTAATAAATTCCCATATGATATAGAAAAACATTAAGAGAGTCCATGGAAATATGAAAGGAAGTCCCTGAGATACCATCTCATCAGGATTTGGTCCTCACCCGAAGGCAGGTGATGATAGAAAGAATATAAAGGATAAGAAAAGAACAAATAACATAACCGGACCTCCTGTCTAATAAGGTTCAAGTATAAGTCCCTGATCGGGCGTATATTGAGGATAGCACTTCTCCATTTTTGAAAAAGCATTGTATCTGTGACTTCCCGGTAAAGTGCACCAGATGGTAAAATGGTCATATTTATCAGATACACTGTAAGAATATCCTTTCCTACTGTAGGCACATAATGGCATTGTTTTCATATAACCTTCTTTGAAAATATAGTTTAAATCAGGTGGATACTCGCCATGGTTATCCTTTGCATACATGTCAACAGCAGTTGCAAGGTTTTTTATATTACTTTCACATCTTATCAGCCACTGACAGTGAGCGCCACCTCTCCACATATAATCATGGAATTTTCCTGCCCATGGTAGGAGAATAAAGATGGACAGTAATCCCACTGTAATCATATCAAGCATGATATAAAGAAAGGTTTTTTCAAAATAACGGGGTGATTTTTTTAGACTTTCTTCTTCTGTTTCTTCTGATATTTCCTCTGTTTCATCACTCACGTTTTCTTTTTCCATGGGATAATGAGAGGCAATTTTCTGTAATTCTCTTTTTAGTTCTTTTATATTCTGAAATCTCTTGTCAGGCTTTAACTCCAGAGTTTTTGTTATAAGTCTTTCCAGTTCTTCAGGTACTTTACTGTTATGATTTTTTACCGGCTCAAAGAGAAAAGATTTTTCCTTTTCTCTCGGGTCAAGTCCTGTAAGAAAATAGTGAAGTAATGCTCCAAGACTGTAAATATCTGAACGGCAGTCAGTCTGGCTTCTTCCGTACTGTTCCGGTGATGCAAACCCCGGTGAACCGGCAGCTTCTGTATCTTTTTGCTGTTCTTCTTTATAGGTTCTTGCTATACCGAAATCTATGAGTTTCATCTTTCCTCTGTTATCAATAAGGATATTTTCAGGTTTTAAATCTCGGTATATAACAGGAGGAGACATGTTATGGAGATAGTCCAGTATGCCACAGAGCTGTAATGCCAGGTATAACGTTTCACTCACAGATATTTTCTTGTTTTTGCCTTCGCTTTTTATATACTCATCGGCAGGTAATCCTTCGATAAATTCCAGAACAAGATAAAAGGAATTATCTATTTCAAAAAAATCCAGTAAATTGACTATACCTGGATGATAAAATCTGGAAAGCATTTCTTTTTCCTTCAGGAAGGATTTTAAATAGAAATTTTCTTCTCCTTTACTGGCAAGAATTTCTTTTATAATGCATGAAAGACCTGTGTTTTTATCTGTACCACTGTATATTACACCCATGCCTCCGGCAGTCAGGTATGTAACTTCATATCTTTTTTTGAGTAATGTTCCGGGAGGAAGGATAGTAAGAACATTTCCTTTTAACCCTTTTTTTTCATCGGGAGCAGCTATACGATTCATAGTTCGCCTCCGTTAATCGTGACATGTGACGCGAGGAAAAAGACTCTTTGAGTCTATCCGAAAAGTGTAACAGCACCTTTTATAGACACTGCTTAAATAGATGCAAAAGGACTTTTTGGACGGATTCTTGATTAAATTTCCTTGATAAATTTATTATAACACAGGAATTTTTCTAAAGGGTCATATATAGCCTTTTTATTTTCTTCAGCCTCTTTGCTGTTAATTGCACCATAGAGTAATTCTCCATCTTCATAAATTACCTCTATAGTCTGAACCATAAACATACACCTCCGTTTAAGGTGCCTGTTCTCTATTTATTATATTATCATGGCTATGTTCCTTTTGCAATTAAGATGGATTTTCAGAAGGAGGATCAGGATATATCTCTATATCTGTATCCAATGGAATACCTTATGTGTGTTATTCAGATGGGGGAAATGGAAATAGGGCCACAGTAATGAAATTTTCTAATTAGAATTTGAGTGTTTTGCAGCAATGAGCCGGATTTCCAGAACAGAGAAGAAGAAAATATCCGGCTCATTTCCGTTTGTTTTTCCCTCTTGCTTACTTTCTATTCCTGTGCATTCCGGTCAAATCTTTGTTCATTTATCTCCAGTATTTCTGCTATTTTTTTTCTGTCCATACCGGCCAGAAGCATTTTCCTGGCAGACTTGATTTTTCCCTTAGACTTTAGTCTCTATAACAGAAATTCTTTTATCCATACCATCATATAAATACTGAATTTCATTTGCTAACTGGTTAAAATGGTTTTCTTCTTTTTCTGCCAGTTTATCTATTTTACCTTCTAAACTGATTGCTTTACCTTCTAAACTGATTGCTTTACCTTCTAAACTGGTTGCTTTACTTTTCAGGTCTTTAACATCTGTCTTTAATTCTTTAAGTTCCAATAATATCTGTTTCAATGTTTCTTCCATAATGGACTCCTTTATACTTTATTTTCAGGGAAATTGTAACTATACACAATCTACATATTTACTTGACCATTTATTGTGTTTAATAATGTTATTTTCCCGTCTTTTACTCCGTAAATTTTCTTTTTATCACGTTCTATTATTTCTATAGTGTTTTCTGCCTCATTGAAAAGATAAACTCCTGATAGAAAATTTCTACCTCCTTCGTGATGTAATGTTTCACGAGATTCACGAGACATGATTTTCTCCTTTATGGTGTGGATATAACTTCACGGGCAGGTTTTCTGCATCTTCTTTTCTTGGCAGTAATACCTTCTTTTTTTAATGCCTTCTTTTAAAATTATTATAATTTATTAATAATGTTTCGTAAATAGTTTTTAAAATATTTTATAATTGCTAATCCCTATCGACTTTCATCAAAGCTATTGGATTTGGATGGTTTATATAATCTTTATGATTATAATCTTTAGTTTTCCTGAGATTATATTTATAAGTAAGTTCAGTCCCCATA
>CALARM010000963.1 GCA_937888925.1 uncultured Synergistia bacterium
TGTAATTATTTCATATGGCGTCAGGTTGACTGGGAAAGAAATTCTCTCATGATGTATGCCCTTTCACTTTACCCTCATGACGCACTTCAGAAAAAAAGCAAATCAGCCCTTCATGAACTTATACACGGGAAAGGACACAACTGGGCGAATCTGGAAGACAGATGGAAAAATGGTATATTCATAGAAAAATGGGAAGATAAATGGATTACCTCTGAAAGATGCCCTTACTTCAGGACAGAAAGAGACACAGTAGAAAAATTTATATATGTGAAGAGTGAAGAGTAAAAGGTGAAGGGAGATAGCAATCTTCACCATTCACTCTTCCCCCTTCACACTTTCATATTCCTTTGCCAGAGCTATGGCAGGTATAACCCTCAGTAAATTGACAATTAGACTCAAAAGAGATATATACTGGAGAGGGCAGTTCTTTAAAATTATCAGTAAAAGACTTGTCAGTCCGTCTCCGAGACGAAAAATAAACGTATCTACTATAGCTTTTGCCTGATATTTAAAATCCCTGTCTTTAGGAATAAAGAGCATTTCCTTTGATGCCCTGTTAAAAGAATATTCACTGCTGTAACGACCTGCAAAACAGAACCGTCCGGAAGGCAGAGTCTGAGAACATGTTAAGAGGAATGAGCCTGTCAGATCTATAAGAGGTGATATTAAAAGGGTTGCCTTAAGACCGAAGCGATTTACTACAGGTCTTACAAGAAGAAGCTGAAAAAACAACCCCAGACAGTTTATAAGTATATAAATATTTGCCCAGAATTCTGCTCTTGCCGCCTGTTCCGAAATACTGTTTTTAACTATAACGTTCATCTGATATCCAAGCATTGTTCCACCTGATGTTGTAAGGAACATGGCCAGTATCATCCATCTCAAATAGGATGAAGTGAATATCATGCTAAAACCACTCGTTTTCATCACAGGTCTGTCAGGAGTTTCCATAATAATATCATCTGTTCTTTTATATGGTATGAGAAGGCACATAAAAACCAGAGTAACAAAAAGAAGAAGAGCGGATATAAAAAGAAGGTTAGCAATCTGCATTTTTGAAGCAAGCATGGATGTTATCCAGCTTCCCAGCAGTCCTCCTACAGTTCCTCCTGCAGTAACAGAACCGAAACAATTCTTCGATTCCTCTATACTGAAAACTTCATTTATAAAGGACCAGAACATAGTGATACTGAATAAATTATAAATTCCAACAAATAAACTGTAGAGCACTATACATACATATTTACCGGACTGTACTCCTGCAAAAGGTATGTCCATAGAAGGCCATGTTCTATTTAATAAAAATGGAAATACACAGAGACCAGCCCCAAAAAAAAGTGTCATAAAGAGAATCAATCTGGAAGAAGAAAGAACTCTGGCAAGAAAATCATATATATAATTAACAAGTAATATAACTACCATTGTAATTATAAGAAGATAGGGGTAGGTTTGATAGGGCAGTTCATTTATAAAGGTATCTCTGATAGGTTTTATGATATAATAACCTGTCATCAAAATAAAAATCCATAAAAAAGACAGGATTGTAATCGTTCTTTCTCTCGAAATATCCATGTATAGTCCTCTATTTCATATGTTCTATCAAGATCTTAATACCTATGACAAATAATATTATACCTCCCATGACACTTACCCTTTTACCGAATAGTAATCCTGCACTTTTACCTATGACCATACCGAGTAATGTCATAGCAGCCGCAACAATTCCTATGATAATAGCAGGAAACCATATGGAAACGCGAAGAAGGGCAAGACTGAAACCTACTGCAAGGGCATCTATGCTTGTAGCAACGGAAAGAACAACAAGTGTTACACCTCTTGTAGGGTCATTGTTATTTTCTTCCTCTTCTTTCTGAAAAGCTTCATGGATCATCTTACCACCTATAAAAGCAAGAAGCAGAAAAGCAATCCAGTGATCATAGTCCTGAATGAATTTCTGAACACTCAGTCCTGCCAGCCATCCTATGACAGGCATAAGAAACTGAAATAATCCGAAATGAAAACTCAGACGAAAAAATTGCCGAAAAGTTACTTTTTTTAGAATAATACCTGTACTTACAGCCACTGCAAAAGCATCCATAGCAAGAGCAAGGGCAAGAAAAAATATAGAAATTAAATCCAAAATAAGATCCCCTGTTTATGTGATAGTCCATAATTACGCATCACGCATCACGCATCACGCATTACGATTTAACTGTATATTCTATTCCTTCCCGCCAAATCCTTTTTCTTATGCTCCATTCCATCACAACACCTATATACGTAAGAGATTTTTTTTGATATAATATTATTATATTCATTTCTGAGAAAGAAAGGAAATAACTGCTGAAATCCGGAAAGATCATGAAAAACCAGGAAAAGAAAGTATTTGACCAGATAAATTTAATACTCAATCAGGAACAATCAAAAAAAGTAACATCTCATATAAGGGAATCGATAAAAGGAAACCTTTTCCCTGAAAAAAAGGATAATTCTTTTTTTATTTATAATGAAAAGCTGATAAATCATATTGCAGGTGACCATATTTTATCTTTTTATCCGGAAAAAAGAGAACTGAAATTAAGCCTTCCCGACTTCTGGGTACTGAATTTCACATGTGGACAGGAAAAAAATTTTATAAATCTGACTTCACCGAAAGGAAGAAAAATCAATGTTCACGCTTCACAGGCAAAAGATTTATTTATAAAATTCAACTGTACCTTCAGTTCAATAGCATTTGCTGCCGCTAAAACCGGTAATTCCCTTATGTTATTTGATATAAGAAACTTTAAGATAGAAAGAAATATATTCACTGCTTTTTCTTCTGATGATTTCAACCTTTACATCAATAAAGAGGTGTATAAAAATAGTAATGAAAGAAAAGACGGGAAGCAACATAAAAGTATGGCGACAAAATTCATGGAACAGGCCATTGATTTACTTCCCGTTCCGGTACTTTCCATAGAAGTAGGGAGGAACCTTTTACCTTTTGTAGATCCAGCTTCAGGAGCAGAACTCCTGGAACGTATGAAAGCAGTAAGAAAATTTATAGCTCTGGAAATGGGCATAATTATTCCGCCTTTAAATTTTAAAGATAATCTCCTCTTAGGACATAACAATTATGTAATAAAAGTCAAAGGCATAGAAGTTGCAGGCGGAGAAGTAATTCCTTCCAGACTCCTTGCAATAGGGCCTGAACATATATTAAAAATCCTCGAAGGCACAAGATGTTCAGATCCTGTTTATTCTATGCCTGCAATATGGATTAAAGAAGATCAGAGAATTAAGGCTGAACCTGCATGTATGGTCTTTGACGCAGTCAACGTTATAGCAACACAGTTTACAGAGGTTGCAAGGAGTCATGCAGCAGAACTTATAGGTCTCGATGACGTTTCATCACTTCTGGAAAAACTAAAAGAAACTCACCCTGTTCTTGTAAGAGAAATATATCCTGAAAGACTCAGCCTTGGCGAAATTCATAAGATACTTAAAAATCTGCTGAAAGAAAAGGTTTCTGTAAGAAACTTGCCGGAAATACTGGAAAGCCTCAACAATAATATAATCGATACGAAAAATGCCGATCTCCTCACAGAATATGTCCGCGAAAGCCTCTGTGATGTTATAACGAAAGAATATATAATTGAGAAAAATATTATAACTGTTATGGTGCTGGATAAAAAGATAGAAGATCTTATATTAAGAGGAGGACATATTTCAGACTCCAATATATCTATAAACATGTCGCCTGCAATAAAGCAAAAAATCCTGGAACTCCTTCAGGAAAGTTCAGTTTTCATGAGACAGAAAGGTTTTTATCCCATAATAGTCTGTTCTCCATCTGTAAGACCTTTTTTAAGAAAACTTACAGACAGGGTGATGCCGGAACTGACAATACTTTCCATTACCAATATAAGCAGAGGAATACAAATCAAATATCTGGATGTTATAAGCCTCTCTCATTTACCAGTATTAAGGCTGGCAAGAAAAATAAAAAATTTATATAACTATATAATAACATCTATCATGAGGGGAAAAAATAAAAAGCAGAAATATATAGAAGGAAAGACAGAAAAGAACATAAGTGATAAAGAAATAAATTCTCTCTCTCCCAGACCTGATGTTACAAAAGAAGAAGCACCGGATGTATTAAAAGAACATAATAATCATAAGACGTATTCAATAAAGGAAGAACTCAATATCACAGAAGGCAGCCAGTCAATAATGGAACAGCAGGTTGAAACGTTAATATCCTGGCTTGAAGTAGAAGTAAGCAGCAAAATAAAAAAAATAATCCATGAAACAGGAGTGTCTTCCTATGAAGCCTTCATGGCTTTAAATGAAACCAAAGGCGATGTGGAAGAATCTATAAATATTATAAAAGCTTCCGGAGACGGAGAAGATGAAAACAGGGGCGAATATAAATATAATGACTACCACCATTTACTCTTTGAGCCGGAAATATGGCAGAAGATTGATTATGTAATGGAAGAAACCCTGTGTAATCTTTCGGAAGCATTCAAAACTCTCATAGAATTTCAGGAAGATGAAGAGGTAGCAGCAAAAGTAATAAAAGAGAGGAGACAGTAACTATAATAATCGTGACGGGTGGCCCGAAAAGAGACCTTCTATGAAATTTGCAGGCCTTCTAAATCTAATATTCTTTTTTCGTGCTCTTTCAATATATTCATAAGTAAATTATTGTTTGCCCTGTTCTCCCTGTTCATTTCACTCAGCAATTTAACTATAGTTTTAAAGCTCCTGCCCTGTTCCTGTTCGAATTTATCGAGTCTTTGTTCGAATTTATCGAGTCTTTGTTCGAATTTATCGAGTCTTTGTTCAACTTTATCAAATCGTCCATTTAATAGAAGTAAATTATCATTTATACTTTTTAAAATATCTTCCAT
>CALARM010000964.1 GCA_937888925.1 uncultured Synergistia bacterium
GCTCTTTTAACATTAAAAGGCAGACCATTTATTGAAATCATCTCCCACAACATGTATCTTGCAGGTATTGATGATATTTATATAGTAATCGGCTATCATGGTGACATAATAAAATCTCATTTATCACTGAAAAAAGAGAACCTTCTTATAAATCCTGCTCCTGAAATGGGACAGCTTTCTTCGTTACATGTTGCTATAAAACATATGGTACCGGAAGTGAGTGCCATCATGGTAACACTGGTAGATCTGCCTCTCATAAAAGCAACAACCTACAGTAATCTGCTAAAAGAATGGGCGTTGAAACCTGATATGATATATATACCGGTCTGTAACGGCAGAAAAGGTCATCCTGTTATATTTCCGAAGAAGTTTTTCCCGGAGCTATTAAATACTCCTATGAACCTCGGAGCAAGAGCAGTAGTTCATAGTAACCAGGATTCGGTAATAAAATGTGAATATGACGATCCAGGCATATTCACTGATATTGATACGGAAGAAGATTATAACAGAATAGTCAATGACCCCGCCCACAGGTGGCAATGTCATTAAGTTAATGCGTAAATTTTACAGGGAGGTGTTATTTATGAAATTATTAAACCCTCTGGAAGCAGGGTGCGATGAAGAAGGTCTGAAGGAATTATTCTTCGAAGAACCTCTCGGAAGTATCTTTTTTACTAAATGGGTAGATGAAATTATCGAGAAAGTAGGAGAAGACACCTTTATCAATAAACTCGGAAAAGATAAGATTATCAATAAACTCGGAGAAGATGAAGTCACTAAAATACTTCTGAAAAAACTGGGAAAAAAGAAACTTCAGGAATTAGTTGATACACTTGAGGATGTCTGAATCACGGATTAAACGGATTAAAAGATTGCACGGATTTCCCAAAAAATCAGTGTAATCAGTGCAATCAGATTAATCCGTAATTCAGACAATTAGCAGCCCCCGGGGTTCTTTAATACGTTAATCTTTACCCTTTCCCGAAAATTCGGAAAAGGGTAAAAGAGTAAAAAATAAAGTGTAACTAAGGCACTGTCCTAACAGGACGGAAACCCAGGTCGACGCCGCGATTAACAGGGGGGCCGCCTTGGCGGCACGCCGACCGGCAGTCACCGGGATTACCGATCCAGCAGCCGCCGCGATAGACCCGGTATGAGCCTGCACCAGGTCCAACTGGATCACTACCACCGGCAGGTGAACTCTCCCAGTTATTATGACACCATTCCCATACATTTCCGCTCATATCATATAATCCCCAGGGATGGCTACCGCCATAACCCACAGGTGCAGGAAGTCCTGTTGTACAGGTTCCCTGCGGACTGCTATAAAATCCATACCAGCACTTATTTAACCCTGTAGCTGCATCAAGTGCATCTCCCCAGTAATAATTGGTCGCCGTACCTCCCCGGCACGCATATTCCCACTCTGCCTCTGTCGGCAGTCTGTAACCATTTGCCGAAAGATTAAGTGCATAGGTATTATGATCACTTACATTTCCAATAGTATAACAGGAAGTCAAGCCCTCCTCACTGCTCAGCCAGTTACAGTACTGACACACATCCATCCAGTTTACATAACGGACAGGATAATTATCATAGGTACTGTTATTTAATTCTGTCACATAACCATGATGACTTGCAGCAGCAGGCCATAATCTATACTGGGCATTTGTTATCTCATATCTTCCTACATAAAAATCATGACTGAAGGTTATAGTCGGAGGAACAAACTGAGACAGGTTACAGGTATCATCAGTACGTAATTCCATAGGATAAAAATATTTCTCAGATGTCTTAGTCCCACCCGGCGTCGTCACACTTATCTTTCCCGTAGTGGCGCCGGCAGGCACTGCTACCAACAGATGAGTTCCATCTGAACCGGCAAGAACAGGTGTTGAAACACCATTAAATGTTACCGTAGCATTCGCAGGATCTAAATAGAAAGAACCATTTATCGTCACTGTTTCTCCCTCATCTCCACTGCCGGGGGTAAAACCCGATATAGATGGAACATCATAAACCAGTACATTCCCCACAGTAGTCCCTCCTGCAGTAATAGAATATGTTCCGACTGTACCGCTGAAAGTCCCGAAAGCCTCAGCAGGAAACGTAGCAGCAGTCACAGGAGGAACACTCGCTGTCGCAGCAGACACACTGTGAGTTTCACTTCCTATTGTCACACTATATTCCGTTCCTGTATCCTGATTCTCTACATAAAGAATTTCACCCTTCTTTATCTCTATATAATTCGGATCACAGTGAAGCCCGCCGGAAGGGTCAAGGCTCACTCCCATTATAACTTTACCGGCATTTACATCTCCATTATGATCCATCTGAAACCCATGTTTTCTCATGGCAAGAAGCATGTCATTTACATCCAGTATTTCTATTGTCGCCTCATTTAAACCTACCGGCACATCCGTCACTGTGGCTGTATAAGTGCCGGGGCCGGATATATCTACAGTAACAGGTGTAATTGCAGCAAGCCCCGTTTCAGGCTTTACCGTAACCCTGAGGGTCTTTCTCTGCCAGGGAATT
>CALARM010000965.1 GCA_937888925.1 uncultured Synergistia bacterium
GAGAATCAGGGCTTTTATCTATTTTTACATATTTTTCCGTTACTTTTTTTAATTCTTTTGATATACTCTGAGATATAATATCTGTTACAGGATTTAATATTTCTTTCAATGTGAGATTTTTTTGAGAATTCACCTCGTTGACAACATATATAGAGGAAAAATCATCCCTGTAAATACCTCTGATTATTCTATATTTATCGTTCACTATAAGGTTTGTTTGTAGAGCAAACCCTCCGGCCATTATTCACCAAACCCCTTCTTTAATCTTTATCTTTAACACATCTAAAACCTGTATCAGGACCAAATTCATCACTCCATGCTTCACACCTCAGGGTACAGCCTGTCGTCCTGAGTTTGTTCAACCATGAACCTCCCCGCAGGGCTTTACCTGAAGGTTTTGATGAAGTGCCATCACAGTATGTTATATAGGAACTGTCAGTCCATTCCCATGTATTACCTGCCATATTCATAATACCATAATAACTTTTACCTTCATTACAGTTATAAACAGACATAGTTCCGTTAAGATTACTCTCCCTGCTGTTTAATCTTTCCATGTGCCAGTCATTTCCCCATGGATAAATTCTCCTGTCACTGCATCTCGCTGCTTTTTCCCATTCAGCTTCACAGGGCAGTCTTTTCCCAGCCCATGCTGCATATGCCGCAGCATCATTAAATGTAACATTGACTGCAGGATGGTCTTCTTTACCAGTTTTGAATAAGCTTTCCCATCTACCTTCACTTCTATAACCTGTACCTTCAATAAATTTTCTATAGTCACTATTTGTAACAGGATAAATATCTATATAATAGGGTTTTGTAAAAACTTCATGAATATCATCTGTACCCATAGAGAAATACCCTTCTTCTATAAGAACCATACCTGCAGGTTCAGTAGAGATCTCTGTGACAGATAGATCATTATAAACCTCCTGATTAGCCACGGGGGGAGATTCTTCTTTGAAAGGTTCCGCCACAGAAGAAGATAAATCTGCAACGGCAGGAACAACAGGAGAAGGCACTGCAGCATCAAGAATAACAGGAGAAGAAGGCAGATTTGCTGCAGCAGGGACAACAGTAGAATCTCCTTCTTCTAACTCCAGAAAAAGATCTTCCTTTTTTCTGAAGAGTATAACTATATGTTCTCCAATCTGTATATGGTCACCATGTTTCAATTTTTCTTTATCAATAACCTGTATTTCATTAATGAGAGTAATACTTTTTTTACTCTCATTTATAAGATAAACGTCCCCCTTTTCTATCGAAAATCTGGCATGTTCTCTGGAAATAGTTCTGTCCTGTGATGAAAAGAGAAGATCTCTTACAGAAGGGGATTTTCTTGACATTCTTCCTATAAAAAAATCTTTCTTATCCAGAGGAAAAATCTCTCCCTTTCTATCACCCTGTATTATTTCCAGTTCATATTCATAAGTACCGGGAATATCATCAAAAATTGTCTTTTCCGTATGTGATACAGCCGATTCTTTATAATCTGGAACAGGCAGGACATCTCTCATCTCTTCTTTCGCAATAACAACGTCATCATCATCGTCAAAAAGATATTTATGTGAGTAATCAGGGAGAAAACTGCCTTCCTGTATGGATGCGCTCTCAGCCGGCGGTAAAGAGGCAGAAGGTTTGACTGCAGGCTCCTCATATGAATAGTCTATTTTTTTCGGCCCTGTCTCTTTAAATGCAAGAGATCTCAAAAATGGTATATCTGTCTCATCTATAGTAGAAGTAAAAGTAGGTTCCGAAACTTCCTGATACAGTAAAACCACTTTACCCATATGTATTTTATCTCCCGATGAAAGAGAACATGGCTCTGATATTTCTATACCATTCACTTTAGTAGGATTTGTAGTTTTTCTTGGTTTTATTACATGACTGTTATTGCTCCACTCTATATCAGCCTGAGTAGTAGATACGGTAGACGTCTTATCCATGATAAGTATAAAATTCTCTCTCGTATCATAAGGAAGCTTTCTTCCTACAGTAAAAGATTTATCTGGGAGAGGGTATTTTTCCCCCGGATTATCTCCTTCTATAACTAAAAATTCAAAATCTTTTGCCATAAAGAAATATACTCCTCAGTTTTTTGGCTACTCTGTTGAAGCCTTATTTCCTGGTAAACAAACTATCTTACACTCTCCATTTTACCGGCTCTGACAGGGCCATCCGTCTTCAGCAGGGTTATTGGTAAGATTTATTGCATCGGTTCCGTTAATATTTATAACATATACTTCATGATTTCCATCACGATTGGAAGTAAAATAAATCTTACG
>CALARM010000966.1 GCA_937888925.1 uncultured Synergistia bacterium
AATATTTATGAGCCCATGTATTATTTGCTACCCATCCGTTTTCTCCCCATACCATAGCTCCGCTTAATTCGCCTGTTTCAGTTTTATTTTCAAACTTGCTGTCCCACTGACCGGATTTACCGGTGTCAACACCGGTATTTTCCATGTCTTTATCTACCTGTATTACTGTTGTGCCTGCGAAAGCAGATGTTATGGCAAGTAGCAGGCAGGTCAGCACAATCAGGGCTAACATGATCTTTCTCATAAAATTACCTCCTATGTCGATTATTAAGGCTCGCGACGCGTGACGCGAGTACCATTTTACTTCATCAGGATACACTATAAAATAGTCTGCTATCCTCCTTTCATATAAATTTCATTCATTGATATAATTATACCTTTAATTCTTTCAAATGTTGTTAGCAGAATGTTAAAAAATTTTTAAAATTTCTTAACAATTTATGATAATACCGGTAAAAAAAAATCTTTGTAATATTCAATAAAACAATTACCCTGCTGATCTGACTATAAACATATAATAAAAACGTTCATCCCGTCACGCATTACCCGTTACGTGCCACGAAAACACCTATGGTCACTACAGTAAAAATATATCTGCAATTTCCATTTCCGGATCACCTTCAGGGAGGTCATAATTCCTGTTCAGCAAAATTATTACGGAGAGGTGTTCTTTCGGAAAACGTACATAATAAGATATAAATCCGAGCCATGCACCGTCATGTTTCATATATCTATGGCCGGTTTCTGTTTTTCCTACTTCCCATCCGAAGCCATAATCGGTATTAGTGCCGTCGTTTAATTTAGCAGGTTTCAAGGCTTCCGCAAAGGTTGATTGTTTAACAAGTTTATCCGTATAAAGAGCCTGATCATAGAGATACATATCTTCTACTGTTGAATAAATACTCCCGGAGCCTACAAGATCATCCATAGGATCTGAATCATAGACTTCAACCTTGCCATCTTCCATTTCATAACTGTGGGCTATTTTGCTATCTTTCTTTCTGGAAGGATTGGGCAGAGAAAAACTATTCTTCATACCGAGAGGGCCGAATATATGCTTTTCCATAAAAACAGGAAAAGTCTGACCGGAAAGTTTTTCCACCAGCGAGCCGAGCATATCATAACCGGTATTGCTGTATTCGAATCTTTCTCCAGGAGTAAATAACAGTTTCCCCTCTTTTGCAAGCAGTGAAAGGGCATCTTTATTGGCCGGTTTTTTGGAGAGTTTAAATAAATCTTCATAGAGCTTATCGTCAGTCGTGTAATCAGGTATGCCTGATGTATGGTGCAACAGACGTCTGATAGTAAGTTTATTACCGAATCTATTGAGCTCTGGCAGATATTTTCCTACGGGTTCATCATATTTTAATTTCCCCTTTTCGGCAAGCATCATAACTGCAAGAGCTGTAAATTGTTTTCCTGTAGAACCGAGATGGAAAATATTTTTAGTATTCATGGGAATCTTCTTTTTTATATCGGCAAGACCATAGGCGGATTTATAAATCACTTTACCTTCTTCGATAACTATCACTGCCCCTCCGGGAGAATCGTCAGTTATAAATGAATCAAAAATCTCATCAACTTCTTTACCTTCATCCTCTGCCTGACCTATCTGTATTGAAATACAGAAAACAACCATTATTGTTATTAAGAAGATAGGAAAAAATTTTCTCATCGTTATTACTCCTTTTATAGTTACTGAGTAGTAAGTAGTGAGTGGTGAGTAAGTTTTTCAACTCAATACTCACTACTTATAATTTTTTAGATACTTTTTTACCTGGAGCAGTGCTAATTACCGCACCAGGTAAATCAGTAACCATTTTATCAGCTTCTGCCTGCCAGGCTCTTACGAAGAAAAATAATTTGCCTTATTTAATTTGTTTTACAGACAATAAATTAACCCTTATTTAATTTTTAATTCTATATAAAAAACGAATTTTTCTTCTCCAGAGCCTGCCAGGCAGAAGCTTTTTACGGATACCCTTTTACCTGGAACGGTAGTAAGTAATGTAAGAAAAATAACTCTGGCAAATTATTAGAACGATTAGTATCCTCGCGTCACGCGTCACGATACAAACTGTAAATATGATGCAGTTATTTCCTGACAACTCCTAAGAATCACCTGTCCCAAGTTTTGCAAGCACATTAAAATCTTCCAGAGTCGTAATATCACCTATTATCTCTGTTCCTGCCGCCACCTGTTTTAAGAGCCTTCTCATAATCTTACCTGATCTGGTTTTGGGCAGTGCTTCTGCGAAACGTATTTCATCAGGTTTCGCCACATGCCCTATTTCATCGGCCACATGGTGTGACAGTTCGGACTTCAATGATGGTGAAGGTTCTATGCCGGAACAGAGTATGACAAAAGCCACAAGGGCAGAGCCTTTAATATCGTCCGCTCTTCCCACTACTGCCGCTTCTGCCACGGAAGGATGGCTCACAAGAGCACTTTCCACTTCTGCAGTACCTATACGATGTCCCGATACATTCAATACATCATCTATTCGTCCCATAATCCACAGATAACCGTCATTATCTTTTCTGGCACTGTCACCTGTGG
>CALARM010000967.1 GCA_937888925.1 uncultured Synergistia bacterium
ATGGGAGAAAATCTCAGAGAACATTTGAGTAAACTGCCATTTGCAGTTACATATAATTAAAGATACAATATTTACTGACCTGACCATAAGCATGTAATAAAAGTCTTCCTTACCGTTACGCGTCAAGCGTAACGGGAACAGATATGCATTATTTATGCTCACCATAGTAATTCTAATAGTTGGATAAATTTTAACATTATGTTAACAATTAAACCTGTTTAAATAGTTGATTCTTTTGCCATTATTCCTATAATATAAGTATAACTTTAAAGGGAGGAATTTATAATATGAAAATAAATTCACAGATGCCTGTAAATGTCCCGGTAAGTCAGACTCTAAAAAAGGATTCTGCAGGGAATATAGAGCCGAAAGACGGTTTTACACCTTCATCGGAAGGTGCAGATGACAAACACAAACTGGTACTGCTTCAGATTGACGGCCTTTCAAAGCCTGCCCTTGAAAAAGCCATAGATAAAGGCTTCGCTCCGAATATTCAAAAGCTTATCGAAAGGGAAACCCATATTCTGCGATCTTTTAACTGCGGTATTGCTACTGTAACAATTCCAATTCTTTCCGCCATATTTTACGGACAGGAAATGCCTGCCAATGACTGGTATGACAAACAGTCAGGACAGATGATTGACTCTATTACACAGGAAGATGTAGTTAAAGAAAAGGCATTGAAAAAAGGGGATAAAGGTATGCTGTCAGGAGGAGTGGCATATTCCAGTCCTTTTTCCGGAGGAGCGGAAGAAACAGGTGCAGTAGTGAGCGTCCTTAAAAAAGAAATGAAGGAAAAGGGCTTATTAAAAACCCTTGCAAAGGAAATAAAAACTGAAGTATCTCTTCTCAAAAAAGGAGGATACAGTCTTACAAAAGCAGGATGGCATACAGTAAGAGATATTTTTAAATTGAGCGCAAAAATGATAAAAGCAGGCAGATTTAATACGAAAACAGATAAACTCGGTACAATTCTTATGTCTTTAAATGAGAATATAATACCTCAGATGGGAACAGAAGGTATAAAGAAAGCTATTGAAGAACATAAACCTACTGCTTATATAGATTATGCTGCCTATGATGAACAGGCTCATTATTTCGGGCCAGAGTCTGAAGAAGCATTCCATGCATTAAAAGAGATAGACAAACTTATAGGTCAGGTTATAGAAAAGGCAGATAAAAGTGGAGATAACTATAATGTGTTTATCTTCTCAGATCATGGCCAGACTCCATCAAAGCTTTTCAAAGAAGTTTATGGAAAACCTGTAGGTGATGTAATAAAAGATATGGCTAAAGATTGCAGTCCTTCAGGATACAGAGATGGAGACGTGGAATTTTCTGATGCTTATTCCCTTGGAGATGTTTATTTTACCCAGAACAGAGACTGTGCAGTAGATATTAAAGATATAGAAAAGAAATTCCCCGGCATGACGGATAAACTGGTCAATCATCCCGGTATTGGCCTTGTGGTTGTAAGAGATGGAGATAATTATGTTCTGAAAGGTAAGGAAGGTTCCTTTGTTATGGATGGTGAAACAAAGGTAGTCAGGCAGGAAGGAAAAAGCCCTCTTGCCCACTTCGGAGATGAAACACTTCTGAGAAGGCATATAAATAATTATATGAATCTTGAACAGACAGGTGATATTGTTATTTTCGGCGAATATGACGGTAAAGATGTAATTGATTTTAATAAAAAATACTCTCTTGCATCATTACATGGTGGTATCGGAGGAAATCAGACACAGCCCTTTATTATTACAGATGCAAGTCTACCCATAGCAGATAAGGAAATTATCGAAGCTACCGATATACATCAGGTTTATCTGGATAATCAGGATCAGGTAGGTTAGTATTTCGGAATTAAGCAGGGGAAGCAAAGAATTTCTTTGCTTCTCTTTTATTTTTTATTGAAAGGATGAAGGAAAGGGATTTAATGTGGATTCTTGAGAAAGCAGGAACTTATTAGTAATTTATTAGTGCTTTTTTAGAATATTTCTCTATAATATAAGTACATTTCATCAGTCTATCGGGCCGACAAGAGGCATGTTCTATGACAAAAAAAATCTATCTGTCCGTAAAAAAAATTGCCCCTTACAAAGGTTATATTTACTGGTTTCTCACAGGATTACTTTTAGCTATAGAAGGAATATATTATTCTCATATATCCGATTATTTCCTGATTGTATCAGGACAGTGGTGGAGAATACCTGCTGCAACAGTCCATATCATTCTTTTTCTCCCCTCTAAAATTCCTTTTTTGCCGGCTCTTTTTTTTATTCCTTTGATTTTTGTCTTTATTTACAGGTTTTTTAGATACATCAGGTTTTTTTGGATTTTTTCTTTTTCCCTGTTATTTATAATCATTTTTAATTTTCTCATGATTCATTACAGTTACAATGATGTAAATACAGTAAAAGATATTATAAAATACCGTTCATTACAATCAGATTATCTCTTCAGTTCCTTTATTTCTCAGGAAGCAAAAGCCCTTCTTCTGGATTATTCTCCTTCCCATATTATGTTATTAGATACAAAACATTATATTGATTTTATTGAAAATCTTTACAGCGCAGGTATTTCTGAGCATCTTATAAAAAGACTCCTTTTTTTAAGAGCTATTCAGAGTTCCGTAGAAGAAGCATATGTTCAGGAAAAACTTGACTTCAGGGATAATCCTTCTGTCGAAAAACTCTCTGTCTTTTCCATAGAAGATAATATTTTCAGATTAAATCATAAGCTTTCTTACGGAAATGAGATTTTAAATTCCGACGGAGAAGTATATGCCTGTTTTTTCTATCATTCAGGTATAATTACAGATAAAGCAAAAGACAGGGAATTTTTCATGAAAAAGGCACTGCTGCTATATAAAAAGATAAATTCCTCTTCACCGCAAATTGAAGAAATAACCCTCATG
The DNA here is from genome assembly GCA_937888925.1 of uncultured Synergistia bacterium. Next base: position 2,915 of record CALARM010000967.1, read on the forward strand.
CTTGAACTGGAAGATGGTTTAAAAAAAGGTGATAAGAAAAAAGTAAAAGAAATTTTTGACTCTCTTATAAAAATCCTGAGAGAAAAGGGACAGGCCGACCGTGCCTTGAGATATATGGAAAAATTATATAATTACAGGGGAGATTACCTTCCTTTACTTGGAGAAACATCTCTGGCTATTTCTTCATATGTGAAAGACATACAATCCCGGAGAGATATATTGAATTTCTCGCTGAAATGTTATAAAGAAATTCTTGCTAACAAAAATGATATTTCTTTATATTCTTCCCTTGCGAAAGTCTGGTTTTATCTGGGCGAATACAGCCAGGCCATCAGAGTATACAGTGTTTTATCTTCTTTCAGGAGTATCAAAAGTGACGAAAAGTTACTTCTTGCAGAAGCTTATTATGAAGAAAATATTAATAGAAGAGAAGCTCTTGTCCATTATATTCCCCTGTCTGACAGGACGGATTTCCCGCCGTCCTGTTTTTTCGATATGGCAGTATGTTATGTTCAGGCCGGAGAGTATGAAAGTGCACTGGAATATTACAAAAAATTTATATCTTTCAGTCAGGATGACAGACTGAAAGGCTCTGTAAGACGACGGGTAGAAATACTGGAAAAAGAGAATGAGAATAAATGGACCGGTTCCGAATTCAAGTTTTCAGATAATTTATCACATGAACCTTCCTCTCTTACAGAACTTCTGGAAATACACAGTGACTATGTAAAGACTACTCTTTTTATGAAAAATAATCTTCCTTACTCTCTTGAATATGAAAATGATTATCCTCTCTATGATCTTCAATATTCCGGTGATGTCTCCGTGAAAATTACTTCCTTTGAAAAAGACGGTTCTCCCTTTGTAAAGCTTGATATTTCCTCTTTTTCTACGCCATCAGGTTATTCTTATGTAAGTTTTAAGAAAAAATATATAAAAGGTCTGACTTCTTCCGGCCTTTACGTATCTCTTCCTGCAAGGCCGGAAATAGATTCTTTTATTTATTCAGTGGCAATCCCTGCCACAATAAAAGAAAATAACTGCGGAACCTTTACAGGTAATGACAAAAGTTATAACATAAATCCTTCTGACGGATGGAATATTATTTCTTTTAACAGAAGCAATTGCAGACTTCCGAGAGACCTGTTCATACCCTTTACCGGTATGTCTTTTAAAGATGAAAGTGATTTTACGCCGGAACAGTGGCGTCTTATCGGTATTAATAAAGACAGAGAACCTGTCCTGTTTTTTAGAAGTTTTGTCCTGGCTTTTATCTGTTCTTTCCTGCCGGGTATCATTCTGTACAGAAGAAAAAACAGACCTGTTTTCATGCCTTTGATTCTACTATATTATTTTACTGTAATAAATTATAATAATCCTGTTTTAGATTATCTGTCAAAAAATCTTGCTTTCCCGGTTCTTCTGTTTTTTTTGACAGTAATTTACTCTTTACCTTACTGGCTTACTTTTATTTATCTCCACAGGCCTGATAAAAGGAAAATAGAGGAAATAAAAAATAAGCTCGGCTTTTACCCTCTGGAAGTGGTTGAAAATTTTTTTCTTCTTGCAGGTGAAGAAATAGTAAGTAAATCTTATTTTTCAGCATATGATCTGCTTGTAATAAAAGGAAAAAGTAAGTTTCTTAAAAAATATGATATTATAACTGTAATAATTTTCAACAGTCTTTCTGTTTCTACTGAAGATATAAAAAATAAATTCCCTGTTACGTATAATGTAGATAAAGTAGCTATAATTATTTCATTAAATCACCTTTCTTCGGAACATAAACTCGTCCTTTATAATCTTAAAGTCAGCAAGAAAATCAGTATTGTTTCTATTATTATTGATGATATACATACTGCCCTTTTTGATGAATATTCGGGAAAAGAAGCCGGAGGGTCAGGTATAAGAAATCTCATAAGAGACAGAATATTTATGTCGGAAACGGAAGGCGATCTTTATTACTATACACAGAAAGTTACTGATTCCAGTATGTTTTACGGAAGGAGAGAAGATGGAGAAAAACTTATTTCTCTTATTAAAAGAGGTATAAATACAGGGATTTTCGGTCTCAGGAAAATAGGAAAATCTTCTCTTCAGATGTATCTTCAGAAACAATTAAGAAAAACACCTGACATTTATCCTGTGATTATATCGCTTCAGAGAAGTACACCGTCTGCAAAAGGTATATTCTGCGATATTCTGCAGGGCCTCAAGCTGGAAATAAAAGGTAAGGAACCTTCTATAAAAATACCTTTTCTTAAATATGATGAAAAACCTGATGGTTCTCCTCAGGAACTTGCCCGATTGTTCAGGGACGATCTTATGTCATTAAGGAGCATTATGCCTGTAAGTGCCAGAGTCATACTGTTTATAGATGAAATAGATCTCATATTCCCTGAGGAAAATAACAGGCACTATCATAACGATTATTATGCTGTTTTTACTGTTTTTCGCGGCCTCGGAGAGGTAGATAAATTCTTTATGCTGTCCGTACAGGGTTTTTCTTCTAAAATAAACAGTGTAAATCATTTTCCTTCCGAATTTTCTCTTTCTGAAAATCCTGTTTTTCAGTTTTTTACAGATGTTAATATGGGAAATTTATCGAAAACAGATTCGTCAGAACTTGTAAGAGGTATAGGTGCTATTATAGGAATCACCTATAGAGAGGAAAGCCTTGAAAGAATTTACTATGAAGCAGGAGGCCATCCGTATCTTACAAGACTCCTCTGTTCAGGTATAGTTACTCTTATGAAAGATAAAGCTCTTCCCGTAGAACCGGCTCTTGTAGAAGAGGCTGCAGAATACTGTATTAAAAACCATAAAGATTATTTTTCTTATTTAGATGAATTATTTAATGATGAGGAAAAAGAGAATTTCAGACAGTTTCAGAAAGGAGGAACTCTTAATTCTTCATTTATGGAGACATTAAAAAGACTGGATATTATAAAAATAAAGGATAAAAATATATGGGATGTAAGTTATAATTTATATAGAAGATGGATTGAGACAATTACTTAGTACCGTAACAGGTAAAAGGGTACCCGTAAAAAGCTTCTGCCTGG
>CALARM010000968.1 GCA_937888925.1 uncultured Synergistia bacterium
GGAGGAGATTGCCTATGACTGCCTCTATCGGTTTATCTATATCAGGCCAGAAAGGAACATCTACGAGGAATGTCTGTTTTACTGACATGCCACGTTTTTCAAGAGCATTTTTTATTTTTGGTATATTCATATAATTTATATTTCCGTGAATCCACGGCTCTCCTGTAAGAACATGATCTATTTTATGGAGTAAAAACCCGTAGTTAAGCAGGTTCGGGACAATAATCATTACGTATTTTCTGGAGATTCTTACCATGTTATCTATAATCTTTTCCGAATCCAGAATGTGAGTAACACAGAAGTTCCATACAAAATCAAAGGATTTATCAGGGTAGTCCATTTCAAAATTTTCCGATTTAGTAAATGTAACATTCATATTATGCTGTTTGTAAACATAGCCCGCTATATCAATCTGTTTTTCAGAAGGAAGAATTACTGTAACGTGGCAGTTTCTCCCGGCAAAAGGTATACTGTTCAGGCCTTTTATTCCGGCCATGCCATCTCCGGGGCCTTCAAGAACCGTTGAAAAATCATATACGAAATATAATTTTTCCAGAAGCTGTGATAGAGACCACCTTTCATATGGTATCCCCATACCGAGATCTTCTTCTCTTGCGCCGGTTAAAAGTGAAAAATCCATATAAAATCCTTTCAGAAGCGTGACGTGTAATGCTTGATGCGTAACGCGCGACAGGAATTTCGTGATGTGTGATGCATGTTAAGCCCTTCTCACAACTCACGACTCACAATTTACCACTCACTACATATTACATAAGAAAATAAAAAAATTCAAGCTGTTAGTAAAATTTCTTATAAAAAAGGAATTATCAGATGGGGATAGAAAATTGCTGTTATGTACTGTCGGATTTCAATAAATAAACAGAGGAAATAAAAGTCCGCCTACCCGTCACGGGTCACGCGTTACGATTTTCAAATAAATATATGTTTATAAAATCATTATTAAGACCTCTTATTACTTACATAAAGAGATTAAAAAATATAGTTATCCACTGTGATAAAATAGAGATTTTTTTCGATTCTCTTGAAATTTCAGGATGGGCTATTTCAAATAAAACTATAGAGAGGATTGAAATTTATTTTGAAGGACACCTTCTTGGTAATGCCAGATACGGACAGGCAAGGCCTGATGTTGCTCTGGTTTATCCATCCGTTGAAAACAGTGCATATTCTGGATTTGCCTTTGTAAAGGAATTAAAAGGTTTGAAGGATAGACATACATACAGGATTATTATTAAGGCAGTGAATATAGCAGGGCAGAGTTCTTCTATAAATAAACAGATTTTATTTAATGGAAATATGTCATTTTATGAAAGATTTATCGCCAGAAATACCCCTTCTGATGCTGATTTATACTGGATAAATACTATAAATAAAAAACTTTCCGGGAAGATTCCTGTGGAAAACATTACATGCCTTCAGAGTAAATATATTGAACCTGTGACTGATGAAAATTTAATTTTAGAAGATCCTGTTTATATAAAACATTATGAACCTTTTCTGAATGAAGCCTTCGAACCTCCTCCTGTTAAAGGGATAAATACTGATTCTATTAAAAAAATTCTTGTTATTAAATTAGACCATATAGGAGATGTAATATTAAGTTTACCGGCAATTAAACTGCTCAGACAGAAATTCCCCGATTCTCATATTACTGTGCTCTGCGGGCCATGGGCAAAACCGGTGCTGGAAACTGTTAAAGAAATAAATAATATTATATGTTTTAATTTTTTTCATGAGAAATCGGAAAAGGGAGAGAAGTTCCTCAATAGCTCGGAACTTAAAAAATTAAAAGAGATCCTTATTTCAATGAATTTTGATCTCGGAATTGATCTGAGAAGATTCAGTGATACAAGGGAAATTTTGAATATATCCGGAGCAAGATATAAGGCAGGATACAGAAGTAAGGACTGCTGTGTTCCTCTAACTGTAAGTTTAGATGGAGACCTGTTGAAAGATGTGCCAGGGCAGCTATCAAAACCGCATATTTCTGTCCAGTTATTTGAATTGATTCTGTCCATCCCGTCAGTCAATACTATAAATTATAAATATGCTTTATCTGAACTGTCTTTTAAAGAAGATATACCTGAGGATATAAAGTCACTTCTTCTTGATACTCTTTTTATTGTGGCAATTCATCCCGGTTCTGGAACTACTATGAGATGCTGGCCCCCTTCTCATTTCGCCTCACTTATTGATTTAGTTGCAAAAAAATATAAGGCCAGAATACTCTTATTCGGAGGAAAAGAGGAAAGGGAACTTATAGAAAAAATAATGGAGTTAAGTCTTTATAAAGATAATGTAATTTCTCTTGCAGGGGCACTTAATTTGAAGCAGTTTATGTCAGTCCTCAAACACTGTCATATTTTTATAGGAAATAACAGTGGCCCCGGACACATAGCAGGAGTGCTTGGAGTTCCTCTGTTGATTATTTTCAGCGGCCATGTACTGCCCCATGAATGGCAGCCTTACGGTGAAAAATCACTGGTTATTTACAGGGATACTTTTTGTTCCCCCTGTTATAAATTGCTTCCTGAAGACTGTCCTTTTGATTTGAAGTGTCTTAAAAAAATTTCACCGGAAAATGTTCTTGACGGCTTATATGAAGTCATGGCTGTATCAGGTCAGACAGATAGATTGACAGCAGTATGAAGATTCTACCTGACTTTTACATAAAATTAATTACTCATCCGGTGAAATATATAAAAAAATCAATTCTTTATATGAAGACCCGCAGCATTAAAGATTTTATAAGAAAAGTAAAGGAAAAACTCTTACTTGAATTAAACAGTGAAAAAC
>CALARM010000969.1 GCA_937888925.1 uncultured Synergistia bacterium
TATATAAAGGTATTGTTCAGTCCAGTCCTCAATCAGATATATACAGTCTCGGAGTATTACTGTTTCAGATGCTTACAAAATATGATCCCACGGAAAGCCCTTTTAAATTCCCTCCCATGAAAAGTCTCTATCCTGACATACCGGACAAACTGGAGAAAATAGTTCTTAAATCTATAGAAATTCAGCCTTTAAACAGATATTTGAGTATGAAGGATTTTAAAGAAGCTCTTATGGATTACATGGGGATAAAAGAAGAAATTTCTGTTATAAAGCCTCAGAGCCGTTATAAATTAAAAACCCTCCGAACATTCGGAGAGCTTGTTGAAGACTGGGCACCAATTATGGTGACAATAACAATCTGTTATCCTTTAATTCCGGGAGCTATTATTAATGGCAGAGGATATTTTATATGGTTTTTATTACTTTTATTTTCTCTCCCCCTGCCTGTATCAGGTATAATGAAAGATATAAGCCCGGTAAGAAATATCCTTCATGCGTGTCTGCTTCTCATTCTTTTATTTGATTTTATGTTTTTTATTTATAAATTACTTACGTTCCTGTTTTAATTTTTCATAAGAATAAAATCTATTGCTTCTTTTATTACATTAAAATCTTCGTGCCGGACAAGATAGGCATAATTGCCCATAATATGAAACAGGGGAGGCATTTCCTTGTGAAGTACTATTAAATCTTTATATTTATCAATTACTTCATCATGGGTATGCTTATAGTTTTTACTATATTTCCTTCCTATATAACAGCAGTGGAATTTTCTGCTGTAATCAAAGGATAATTTCCCGAAAGCTATTATTTCCGCCCATGCTTTATATACATCAATATCACAGGCAAAATTGAACATGTCTGTAGTGAGTCCTCCCGGAGGCCTTATATTTACTTCCAGAGGTACAATACTGTTGTCACCCTTTTTTCTGAAGAACTCAAAGTGGAAAAATTTTTCTTTTACATTGAATGCTTTAACTATCCTGAAACCGGCATCTTCAAGATCTGCCGGTATTTCCCTGAAGGAATAATAATACATGTCATTGTCTTCATGGACAGATTCCATTACACCCTGGCCGTATGTATGGGATGTATAGAAAACAATATTCCCGTCTCTGTCTGTCAGCCCGTCAAAGGTAAATATATTACCATCAATAAATTCTTCCATAATATAGTCAACAGGTGTTTTCTTTGCAAAAAAGTCTTCCAGTTCCTGTCTGTTATGGATTTTGTAGGTATTTGAAGCACCTACTCCTTTATCAGGCTTTGCTATAACAGGATAGTATACTTTTTTAATAAAAGATTCTGCATCTTTTATATCCTTAAAGATTTTTCCCTGTGCTACAGGAAGACCTGCTCCTTTAAATTTCTTTTTCATAAGAGATTTTAATTTTATATGATCTACTGCGGCACTATTTATACCGAACATATTAAAATCACTTCTGAGTTTTGCTTCTGTTTCCAGCCAGTGTTCATTATGGGATTCTACTCTGTCTATCTTACCGTATTTATGGGTAAAGAAACCGACAGCTTTCAGAACCTGGTCGTAATCTTCCATGTTATCTACTTTATAATATTCAGTAAGTGACGATTTTAATTCGTCATTCAACTCCTCATATGGTGCATCTGCTATACCCAGAACATTGACCCCCATATCTTTTAATCTTACACAGAACAGATGATAATTCGGTGGAAAATTGGGTGATAAAAAAACTAAATTCATAAATAAATTCCTTTCATATATTTATATATTAAATCAGAATTATAATTTTTAACGTGATCTTTGTCAATTAAAAATTAAATCTACCGGTTTGAACCGGTAGATTTTTGCGACTGCAATTATGGATTTATATGAAAATGACGAAGTCTTATGCTTCACTCTTTGTTACTTTTCGTATTTGCTTGTGACCGCTCCTGTCATGTCTGTTGTTATGAAAGTAACTATAATATGCTTTTATCTGTTGAGTGCTATAAATTTTTTTCTTGCTTCATCTGTATTCTCATTTCCTGCTTTACTGAGAATTTTTAAAAATTCATCTGCAGCTCTCTTCAGGGTTTTATTTTCAGGTTTATATCCTTTTATAAGATCAAAATTTTTTATACCCTCCATAAATTCATTTTCAGCTTTTCCAAGTTTCAGGATAACTTCTTTTGCTTCCTCTTTTTCTTTTCCGTCTTTCATTGAGCCTATTCTTTTGAAAATCGCTCTTGCTTCTTCTGTCATGTCGTTACCTAGAGTGGTGAGAAGTTCTGAAAATTCACGGGCAGCTTTCTTAAGGGTTTTATTTTCAGGTTTATATCCTTTTATAAGATCAAAATTTTTTATACCCT
>CALARM010000970.1 GCA_937888925.1 uncultured Synergistia bacterium
TATCACCTATTTTAGATAAAGGCGTATCAAGTATTTTATCACCTTTAGTTTTTATAATCTTAAGGGTAGAAGAGCATCCTTTTTCCTGAAGTCTTCTTCTGATCTCTTCAGACTGTATAAGAGCAAGTTTACTTCCCCTTGTACCTATTATTATTTCTCTTTCCAAAGAAGTGTCTCCCCCTATTTCGGCTGATTGCCGGCTTTCTGTACATAGGCCATTCTGAGGGTGGAGAGAAGGTTTCTGAAGTCCTGAGATTGTTTTGTATCTATCATAGGGCTTATTGCTTCAATGATAGCACCCATACTGTCTATAGCAAGTTTTGCCTGCTTCAAATCAATCTTTGAGCCTTCTTTCGGAATAAGTCCGAGACAGTCATAGGCTTTATTACCAAGGAGTCCTATGAAATTTGCAAGTAATATTTCCACATCGGGAAGTTTCATTTCTTCCATTTTCTTTTCTGACATAAATAATTCCTCCTTTGAATCGTAACGCGTGACGCGTGACGCGTGACGCGTGGATTATTATCTTACAAAATACTCTAATGGTCTGTTAGATATTTTTTCATTTTATCCAGAAATATTTTATTATATTCTTCTTCTTTACCGGGAAAACCTGCATAAAGAGTTTTATCGGAATTTTTAACCAGTATTCTTATAATTCTCCTGGATGTATAAAAAGTTATAATCATGCCGACCATCATAAGGAAACATCCGATATATACTACAGGTACGCCGGGATCTTTCTTTACCTGAAGACCTGTATATTCTATTACCCTGTTGAATGTAAATTTATAACCGTTAAAGTCTCTGGATATTCCTTTCTTAAATAATCCCAGTTCAATCCATGAAGGTTCTTTACCGGTAAACATAAATTCCCTGCATATCTGTAATGTAACAGCAGTATTGACAGGAAAATAAGACAGAGATTTTACAACATTTCCATCAATAAGTACATCAGGATAAAAATATCCTGTTTTAACTATCCAGTTATTGGAAAGAATAAAAAAATTATTATCCTGTAAAGGATTTCCTCTCTCATCAAGGGGAATAAAATAATCTTCCTTTCTTCCGTCAGGTGATATAACAGAAAATTCCAGAGCTGTCATACCCCAGTCTGCCTGATAAAAGACAACACCTTTATATTCCAGAGGGTCATTAACAGATATAGTTTTCTCCAATATTTTCATGTTACCTTCCAGAACCTCAAGATCACTGAAATATTGTTTTATTCTGTGATTTTCATATAAATCCAGATGAAAATCTTTAAGTCTTACCTGAAAATTATTATTCCTGTCTGTATAAGTATTTCGCCCTTCAATCTCTACGAGAGTAACATAGTCTTTATAACCTGTAATTCCGCCGTATATAGCTCCTGCAAATATTACAAGAATACTTATATGAATTATAAAAGGTCCCCATTGTTTTAAATATCCTTTTTCACCATATATATGAACGTTACCATCATTGTCTTTTTCCTGCTTCACGTTAAAACCGTTCCGGCAGATATATTTTAAAATTTTATCACCTGTTTCTGCAGAAGATATTGAAACAGTCATGAAATTTTTATAAAAATCAAAAGGCATGACTGTTTTCTTGCCTTTAATTTTATTGGCTGTATGTTCTATGGAACAGATAGTTATATTTATACCTATAACGGCCAGTAATATTCTATATATAAGAGAGTTATAAAGATTGTTAAAACCAGTGGTAATTATAAGATGATACCAGAAAGGGGAGTAAAAATTTTGATACATGTCAGTCTGTTCACTCTGAGGTATGAGAGTTCCTATAATCGATACAATTGCAAGGAGAATTATAAAAAAGACTGCAACCTTCATAGAAGTAAAAAACATCCATATAGTATCTATGATATTTTTTTTATTATCTTTCAATGTATGACTCCATTCTGAAATCGTAACGCTTAATGCGTAATGCGTAACGCGTAATGCGTTATAATCTTGACGTATCACGGGTGATTTCGTGATCCATGTTTTCGCCGGTACCGGGCGAAGACGGTTCGCCCCTGCTCAATTCTCACGACTCACGACTCTTACATTCTCTTCTTATCAGTAAGACTCTTAAAAAACGTCACAATAGAAGCTACCTCATTGTCAGTAAAATCTTTACCGAGCTGTAAAGAACCCATGTTTTTTACGGCTTCTTCCATAGTTTTTATGCTGCCGTCATGATAATAGGGGGCAGTCAGCGCAATGTTCCTTAGTACAGGGACTTTAAAGATAAATTTATCTATTTTATCTTTTGTTACTTCATAACGGCCGGCATCTGCAGTATTTTCATAAGGCTTTGCCACTCCAATCTTTTGATACATATTTCCGCCAAGTAACGGTCCTGCATGACATGTAACACACCCGGAGGAAATAAACATATCCAGTCCCTTCTGTTCAAAACCTGTAAGAGCATTATAATTTCCATTTATAAAATCATCAAAACGATCAGATGTTTTCAGAGTTCTTTCATAGGCAGCTATTGCTCTGTTCACATTATGAACAGTGATTGATTTTGCCTCTTTCGGGAATGCTTTTTTAAATAAATCCTTATATTCTTTATTCAATCTTTCCTGTATCTTTTTATCAGGATATACCATATGCCCTTTTAACTGTTCTTCAAGTGTTACTGCACGTCCGTCCCAGAACTGTGCAAACTGATAACCGGCATTAAGTACAGTAGGAGTGTTCCTTCTACTACTTTTAACGGCTGTACCTTCAGAAACAGGTAAATTATCAACTCCCCCTTTTTTGTTATCAACCGTATGGCAACTGTTGCAGGATTCCCTGCTTTTATCAGAGAGTTTTTTTTCAAAATAAAGTTTTTCTCCGAGCCTTACAAAATCTTCTGTATCCTCATCTGCTCCAGGCATCTGGTCAGGTATGACACCGAAGATAGAAGATACCTGTTTTGCAAGAATAGCAGGTTCCTTTCCTGTATTTGCAGATGGTTCTGCATCAGAAGACTTCTGGCCGGAAGGCTGACAGTTTATTACAAAAATAATAGAAATAAACAGGAGAAGAGTCAGGAAAAATGTTTTTTGCATAAAAAACTCCTTATTATTTTTGAGAATTCCCTATTACTGACCTGACTATAAGCATGTAATAAAGATTTTCCTCCTGTCACGCATAACTCGTTACGCATCACGAGAGCATATATGTATTATTTAAGCTTACCTCATTATATTACCGGATTTATCAATATAACCCGATTTATTGTCTTTTACAATAAGTGCTCTGCCGTCATGAAAATAATCGGCTTTATCAAAAAAGGGTTTTATAACAATTGTGCCTTTAATATCAATATAGCCCCAGAGGACACCGGCCTTAACGGCAGCCAGTCCTTCGGAAAAACTGCATGCACCGTCAAATACCGGATTAATTACAATAAGACCGGCACTGTTTATATATCCGTATTTCTCTCCCCTTCTGATTATAGCCATAGACTGAAAAAAAGCCCCTGCTTCATCAAATTCCGGTTCAATAACTAATGAGCCATGAATATCTATGTATCCCCATTTATCATTAACCTTTACAGCAGCGAGACCTTCGGAAAAATTATAGGCATAATCAAGAACAGGAGCAAGAATTATTTTCCCTTTTCTGTCTATATATCCATATTTATTACCATTTCTTACAACTGCTATATCTTCATAAAAATCTGATATTGAGTCATATTCCGGTATGACGATAATTTTACCTTCACTGTTTATGTACCCACATTTATTTCCTATCCATACAGGAGCCATACCTTTATACAAATCTCCTGCGTCATCGAAATGTGGCTCAATAATTATGTTACCTTTATTATCTATATATCCCCATTTGGTGCCAATCTTTACAGATGCCAGTCCACCGGAAAAATTACGTGCTTCATCAAAAACCGGCTTAATAACTATATTTCCATTCTGATCCATGTAACCATATTTACTGCCAATTTTTACTGAAGCCATACCTCCGGCATAATCTCCCTGACAGTCAATCTGCTCCTGACCTGATACAGAAGTTTTCAGGAACAGCAATGACAGGAACAGGCTGAATAAGATACATTTTATCATATATTCTCCTTATGAAGCGTGCCGGGTTATTCGTAATGCGTGATGCGTGATGCGTGATACTATAATCGTGACGCGTGACGGGTGATTCGTAATGCATATTTTGACCGGTACCGGCCGAACACAGAGGTTCGCCCCTACCATTCACTCTTTACTTTTCACGACTCACCCTTCACTTTTCACTTTTCACTTTTCACTTCTCACGACTCAATAAACAAGATCTTTTTCGCTTATTTTATCTTTAAAAAGACTGTACACCCAGGTCTGGTAGATTATTACAATGGGAACA
>CALARM010000971.1 GCA_937888925.1 uncultured Synergistia bacterium
GAAATAATGCCATAATCTCTGCTCCTGATTTACTGTCAAGATTTCCCGTAGGTTCATCTGCTAACAGTATGGCAGGTTTGTTCACTAAAGATCTGGCTATGGCAACACGCTGCATCTGCCCTCCCGATAGTTCATTCGGATTATGGTTTATACGTTCACCGAGACCGACTTTAGTAAGAGATTCTACCGACATATGTCGTCTTTCTGCAGAGTTTACGCCTGCATATATCATAGGAAGTTCTACATTTTCCCCTGCACTTGATCCGGGTAGAAGGTGAAATTTTTGAAAGATGAAACCTATTTTTTGATTTCTCACAACTGCCAGTTCATCATCGGAAAGAAGTGATACTTCTTTTCCGTCCAGATTATAGCTTCCGCTGGTAGGTCTGTCCAGACAGCCTATGATATTCATCATAGTTGATTTTCCGCTGCCGGAAGGCCCCATGATTACTATAAATTCACCCCTGCAGATACTGAGATTTATACCTTCACAGGCATGTACTTCAGTTCCGCCCATTTTATAAGTTTTGTATATATTTTTAAGTTCTATGATTGGTTTTGAAGAATGTTCCGATTTTTTGATATGATGCTCATTTTCTCTGAGCGATACGGAAATATCACTACCGGACTCTCTCTGCCCGTTAGGGGTATAGATTGTATGAATAGGTGTTTCAGAATTCAGATCACTTAATTCGTATTGTTCCAAGAATTATTATCCTCTCGCTATGCTAACTTACCATTAAGAAAGCGGCAATTATTACTGATAAATAATTATATCACATATTTTGAAAATAGAGAATATTAAGAGGTGTTTTTCTGTATTTATGATTGTATTTTTTCACTACTTATCACATGTGATTTTTTTTATTTCTTCTTTTATTTCAAGCAATTCTACTTTTTCCCGGTCAGAAAAATGATCTCCTGTTCCTTCTTCTATAAGACAGGCATGGTCATAAAGAGCGTTATGATATGCTTTATTTGAGGTAATCATAGATGTGTCTTTTATAATTTTCATAAGTCTCAGAGAAACTGCCATGTCTGTTTTCCCATACTGTCTTAGCTGGGTAAAAGAAAGATCCAGTATCTCTTTAAAACTTATTCTCCTGAGAGATACCAGTAATTCTCCTGTAAGGGGATCTTTTATTTCCCATGGACTGATGTTCTTCTGTGCCATACGAATGAGGATTCTTCCGAGATGGTCAATACATGTTACTGCAGTGGTAGGGTCATTTATGGCCGGTGATATGGCTTTAAGGGCAATATCTACCATCTGTCTTATGCCAAGGCTTATATCCTGCTGGAAAGTCCTTACTACACCTGTGTCAAATGCGGAAATACATATGTCTTTAATCTCTTCCGTTACTTTTTCCCGTGGTGATATGTAAAGAAGAGGGGTTCCAAGAACGGTAAAATCACCTACAGGAATTTTGCAGAAAATTTTTATCCCGTATTCTTTTGCCGTCCAGGTCAATCTTTCATCGTCAATTAATTGAATATAGCCTGATTTATTACTTAACACAGGTACTATATCTTCAGGAGGTATCTGTGTATATTCCCGGTTTTCTTCTCCACGGGCTTTCTCAGGAAAAACACTGTCTATTACCAGTTCTGTTTCTCTGGCAATATGTTCATATATATAATTTATCTGTATATATTTTGACATATGATCTATGAAATATATGAGACATCCCATACAGATCAGTGCCATTAATATGGCTGTTGAAACACTTAGTTGAGGAACAAACAGATCTGGTTCTCCATGGATTGTACGCAGTAACAGGAGGCAATAGGTAAAGGTTCCAATGAATACACCGAGAACATTCTGACATGTTGTATCTTCCATAAAAGAAGTCAGGATTCTGGGAGAAAACTGTACAGATGATAAAGAAAGTGCCATAGCCAGCATAGAATAGACAATTGATGTAACAGTAATTATAGAACCTGCTATGGTTCCCAGTACTGTCTGGGCAGTTGCCGGTTCACCTTCAAATCCACATGGAAGCCACCTGGCCCATGATAAATTTATTAAACTATGCTGTTCCAGTGTTACAAGTATTATTTCCAGAATAACATAGAATGCTGCTATAACAAGGGGACGGAACAGTAAACCTGTCCGAAGGTCGTATAGTAATTGTTTTATTATAAATTTAATTCTCTGAAACATATGAAATCGTGACCCGTGACGGGTGGTTCGTGATGCATGATGTCTATTTTCACCGTATAATGGGCGAACACAGTGTTTTGCCTCTACTCACTTTTCACTCTTCACTCTCCTCACTCCTTACATAAAATTCTTTACATAACTAAAAAATCCTGTATTCATTTTTTAAAAGGATTTTTTCAAATTAGTCGAATTATTCAAATCAAGTATATAATTTATATAACCTCGTAATACGTAAGTATGATGTATGAGGTGCAGGGATTATCCGGCACGCATCACGCATCACGCATCACGCATCACGAACTAATATCGGGGGTTGATGTTATTGAAAAGAATTGCTGTAATGACAAGCGGCGGTGATTGTCCCGGAATGAATGCCGGTATAAGATCCGTAGTAAGAACAGGTCTTACATATAATATTGAAGTATATGGTATAGAACATGGCTATACCGGTCTCATAGAAGGAAAAATAGCGAAATTAACTACAGCCGATGTAGCCAATACCATTCAAAGGGGAGGAACCTTTCTTAAAAGTGCCAGATGTATGGAATTTAAAACAGAAGAAGGCCAGAAGAAAGCTGTTTCTTCACTTGCCAGACATGAAATTGACGGTCTTATAGTTATCGGTGGTGACGGTTCTTTAACAGGAGCTAATATTTTACACAGGGATTATAATATAAAAGTTATAGGACTTCCCGGTTCAATAGATAATGATATATACGGAACAGATATTTCCATTGGTGCAGATACGGCTCTGAATAATATAATAAACTGTATAGATATGATAAATGATACTGCAAGTTCTCATGATAGAACCTTTATTATTGAGGTTATGGGCAGAAATTCCGGTTATCTTGCAGTACGCTCTGCCATAGCTTCAGGGGCAGAAGCAGTTTTAATACCTGAGGTTCCCTATAATCTTGAAAATATTATTCAGATGATAAGAAAGAGATATGAAGAGGGTAAAACAAGGAGTATTATAATAGTTGCAGAAGGTGTGGGATCTGCCTATGATTTCGGCAAAGTACTGACCCTTATGGGTGGATTTGACACAAGGATTATGGTTCTGGGACATATTCAAAGAGGAGGGAGTCCGAGCGTATTTGATAGATTGCTTGCCACAAGAATGGCCTCAAAAGCCGTAGAAGCATTATTGGAAGGGAAATCCGGTTATATGACAGGTATGGAGGGCAATAATGTTACCCTTGTGGACTTCAACACTGTTTTATCCAGTAAAAAACCTCTGGATGAAACACTTCTGAAGCTTGCAGAAACGTTAATCAGTTGAAAGTCGTGAGTCGTGAGTTGTGAGTCGTGAGTTGTGAGTTGTGAGTCGTGAGTCGTGAAAAGTGAGAAGTGAATGCGGATACAACTGGTAACTGGTCACTGATAACTGGTAACTGGTCACTGGTCACTGATAACTGATAACTGGTCACTGGTCACTGATAACTGCTCACTGAAAAAGGAGGATTATGTCATTGAGAAAAGCTGTTTCTTATTGCCTTATTGAAGATTCTTTTTACGCAGGTAAACTTGCTATGGAAGAAGTCATAGAGAAACTTCATGGAGATATTCCTGATTGCCTTTTTCTGTTTACTACTATAGGTCATAATATACCGGAAATTATAAAAGGTATATATTCAGTCAGCCCTTCTATCCCTCTATGCGGATGTACCGGTTCAGGAGTAATAACCGGTTCAGGATGTGATGAAGCAAGCCGTTCAGTCGGACTTATGGGTATTAAGAGTAATACCGTTAAATTTACTCCATTTATTGTTACAGGTTTATCAAAAGATGTAGAAAAAATTGGGAGACATATAGGAAATAAAGTTAAATCCCTGGGATTAAAGGAAGAAGATAAAAAGCTTTTAATTCTTCTGCCTGACGGACTTTTTCTCTCTTCAGGCCCCTTTCTTCCTGCTATTAAAGATGAGCTCGGCTATCATATTGATTGCGTGGGAGGCACGGCAGGTAACGACTATCATATCAGTTCTCTCACTTATCAATTCTGTAATAATGAGGTTCATAATGATTCCGTAGCAGGTGTAATAGTCACAGGGGATTTCAACTATGCCATAGAAGTAAGTCATGGTTCGAAACCAATAGGGCTTCCCAAAACTATTACAAAAGCTACGGGAAATATATTGTATGAGATTGATAATGAACCCGTTCTTGAATTCCTTAAAAAA
>CALARM010000972.1 GCA_937888925.1 uncultured Synergistia bacterium
ATATAGACGGTGCTACAATAAGGGATAATATTATAATGGGAAAGATAAACACTGTGATAAACAGGGCAGAAGAGAAAATTTCCTTTATGCTTAAAGAAGTTATTAAGGAATTAGATCTGGAACAGGACATAATAAATATGGGCTTACTTATGGATATAGGAGAGAGAGGTTCAAAGCTCTCGGGGGGACAGGCTCAGAAAACTGCTATAGCCAGAGTGCTTTTGAAAAAACCTTCTGTCCTTATCCTGGATGAGGCTACATCTGCTCTCGACAATGCTTCACAGCAGAAAATAAATGAAATGATTATGAAAAAATTTAAAGATAAAACAGTAATAACCATAGCTCATAGACTCGATACTATCAAAGATTATGACAGGATAATTGTTTTCAAAGGAGGAGAAATTGTAGAAACAGGGACTTTCAATGAACTGCTGGAAAAGAAAGGTCTCTTCTGTAGATTATGGGAAACCCTTTCAGGTGAACATATGAGAAGGGTGAAGAGTGAATAGAGGATAAGTTCTTGTCCTTCCTTTGTTCCCACCAGGTCATAGATGTTTAGATATTATTAAGTGGTTTTCTGTTGTATTTCAGAACTATATGCAACCTTATTATCTGACTTGCTATTTATTAATTATACCTTTAATTGTTTTACCTGTAATGAGATGTAAAAAAATTAAAGAATTTTTTTCTTTTCTTATTTCCCTTTTGCTGGCTTTTACTCTTATACTGCTTTTGCCTTATTATCCCGTAGAAACTCGACATATAATCCCCTGGGTTTTATTATGTTTCCTTATAATATCTTTTTTTATTCACTCTTATTTCTTTAAATCTCCCGGTGATTATGGCGGATCAAATAAAGTATCGATATGTTATCTTGTTATTATTATCATTATATCATTTATATTTTTATTGAAAGATTTAGGTACTTATAGCGGCACAATATTCTGCTGGGAACAGGCAGTAGTACAGGACTTTGGACGTGCTTTTTTAAATAATGTCAGTATAATAAATTATACCGGTAAATGTTTGTTATGGGATGACGGTCTTGTAAGTTCCGGTGCCCGCAGTCTTTTCTATGGATCTTTAACGTATGGTCTGTTCCATGTTCTTGGTTTCTCGCCATGGACTCTTCGTATTTCCTCTGTTTTATTTACCTTATTAAGCACTGTTTTATTTTATATAATTGGCCGCCGTTTTTACGGGCCTTCTATCGGTATTCTCGCATCACTTTTGTTTATATTAAATACAGCCGTTCTTTTTTACGGAAGATACGGAACATCTCTGGCAGCAACGATAACTTTTACCCTTCTGGCCATTCTGGATGCATGGACATTGATTGAATCTAAATCTGTTCCTCTCTGGAGAGGTATATTATGTGCTTTTATTCTATTTATTGCCACATTGCATTATTCTCCTGCCAGGCTTTTCGTAATATTGCTCCTCTGCCAGATTTTAATTTTTACTTTCTACAACAGGAAGAATATTCCACAGAAAAAATTCTTTGCTCTTATTCTGATTTTTGCAACGGGATTTTCTATTTTTTTAGTTGAAAAACGTTTTGATAAAACAGAATGTTTTTTAAATGCAAGAGGGGAACAATATTTTAATTTTTGTAAAGATGACTATTATATAAAAGAATATCTTGGAAAACCTATTGAACATGACAAACTGACACTTCACAATAAAATAGAATTATTATATGCTGTGCTCAGAATAAATATACCACAGTATTTTTATTCTATTTCACCGATCTTTTCAAAAAAATCCCCTGAAATGGATAACGAAGATATTTTAGAAGTAGATCCTCCGAAACTGCCTCTTTATTATCTTCCTTTTTTCCCTTTTCTTATTTTCGGTCTCTGTCATTCCGGGAAAAGGATAAGAGACTGGAAACATGCTGCACCACTGGCGTGGTTAATTATTATTACCATTCCCATTCTTCTGACAAGCCGTGTAGATTCCCACCGTACTTTTTTACTTACCATACCGATAACATTATTTATATCTTTTGGTTTCTGGGAATTCTGGCAGATTTTGAAAAAACTTGCTATACGCCGGATATATATTCATATAGTTTCTGTTCTTTTAATATTCACACTTATTTATCATAACGGAGATAGTCTTTTTTATAAAAATAGAGACAGAGGTTATACAGTTCAGCAGTCTGTTGTTCTGAATGAAGTGAATTTAATTCCATATTCCTTATCAGTGGCATCTATGTTAGACTGTAGAATTTTAGGTTCACTGAATCTGCTTCTTCTTGAAAAGGTAAGGTTATATAAAGGTTTTACTGTAAATATTCTGGAAGATAGATTACGTCTTGGTATATGTGATGAGCATAAGGAAATAGATAAATCCATTCTGACAGATACGGAGGGACTGCTTGACAGGACAGTCCTTGTTCTGGTACCGGCTAATAATTATACACTTATTTCTTCTTTATTAAAAAAACGGGGGCATAAGGTTGTGTTTAAAAAAACATCTTATATTTCCCTGGTTATTGTATATAAATAGATAGGAATAATTATAGTTTAATAGAAATTTTATAGATATTATTTCTTTATTTACTGAATTGAGCATAAATAATTAATATTTAAAATTGTGAAGAGTGAAGGGTGAAGACTGAAGGGAAAGAATTTGTATTTTATATTAAGTTCAGATCAGTAGATTTTATTTTAGAAATTTTATAATATAGTTTGATAATTAATACTAAAATAAGGAGTGAATAAATTGTTTGGCAGTAAAAAAATAGACAGACGTGATTTTTTGAAAACCGGTGGTATACTGCTTGCCACTGCATCACTTGGAGGACTTACCATTAATCCCCACAGGGTAATGGCAGATAATATTTCTCCTGAAGATTTTCTGAGTGAGAGAGATATATCTCATATCCTTTCAATAGCAATGAAAAAAAATGGCGATTTCGGAGAGATTTATTTTGAAAATTCAAAAGAGAGCAGTATAAAATTACAGGATGGAAAGATACAATCCACACAGATAGGCTATTCAAAAGGTGTCGGTATAAGGGTTCTTTCCGGTGAAAGAACAGGTTATGCTTATTCAGACGACCTCTCTTTAAAGAGTCTTTCCGATGCTGCCGAAGTGGCGTCAAATATAGCTTCCGGGAAAGGAAGTGAAAAAGCTTATTCCGTAACTCCTCAGACCGTGCCTGATTACTATTCTATTAAAATGTATCCCGATCAGGTTGAAATAAATAAAAAACTGGAATTAATAAAAAGAGCAAATGAAGCAGCCTGTGCTATGGATAAAAGGATAAAAAAAGTCAGGGCAGGATATTCTGAAACAGTAAAAGATATTATGATAGCTCATAGTGAAGGTAAAACCTTTAAAGATAAACAGAATAATATTCTCTTATGGGTTATGGTAGTGGCAGAAGAAAACGGTAAAAAACAATCTATTTTTTACGGTGACGGCGGATGTGTAGGTTTTGAATTTTTTGACAGTGTTACTCCTGAATCTATAGTTGAAATAGCCGTAAAAAGAGCTCTTGTAAATCTGAATGCAGAGCCTGCTCCTGCAGGGCCTATGGAAGTAGTCATAGGAAGTCCCTATGGCGGAATATTACTTCATGAAGCCATAGGACATGGCATGGAGGCAGATTTTAACAGGAAAAAACTTTCAGCTTTTTCAGGACGGCTCGGGCAGAAAGTAGCAGAAGAATTTGTAAGTATATATGATGACGGAACAATTACACCGGCTCAGAATGGAACGATAAATATAGATGATGAAGGAAATCTATCCGGTAAAACAGTTCTTGTGGAAAATGGCATATTGAAAAACTATATGCAGGATAGATTGAATGCAGGACTTATGGGCATGAAAGTTACAGGAAACGGCAGAAGGGAATCCTTTAAATACGCTCCTGTACCGAGAATGACAAATACTGTAATGGCAAATGGTTCTACTCCTCCTGAAGAGATAATATCTTCGGTAAAAAAAGGTTTTTATGCAAAAGCAATGACTAACGGGCAGGTTGATATTTCAGCAGGAGATTTTATGTTTTATGTAGACGAAGGTTATATTATAGAAAATGGTAAAATAGGAAAACCTGTAAAAGGTGCAACTCTTATAGGAAACGGTCTGGATGTTTTATCGAAGATTACTATGGTTGGGAATGATTTTTCTCTTGCTCCTTCCTTTTTTACGTGCGGTAAAGACGGTCAGAGTGTTCCTGTAGGATTTGGTATACCTACCATTAAAATTTCAGAGATAACAGTGGGAGGCACAAATGTATAAAGATTATTTAGAATTTGCAAATGAACTGGTAAATAAATCATTAAAAGCCGGTTGTGAACAGGCGGAAGTTTATCTTGAAGAAGGGAGACAGTTTAAACTGGAAATAAAAGACGGAGAGGTAGAAACTCTGAAGCAGGCGGGCAGCAAGGGCCTTGGTCTCAGGATTTTTAAAAATAAAAAACTTGCCTTCGGTTACACATCTGATTTTGATATAGAGAGTGTGGAAAAACTGTTAAATGATCTTGTTGTTATAGCAGGATACAGTGATGCAGACGACTGTAACGGTCTCCCTTCAAAGGAAATACCGGTTTCTGCCGATTTAGAGGTTTATGATGAGAAAATTTTAACCATTCCTACGGAAAAAAAGATAGAAATCACAAAGAGAATGGAAGAAGCTGCAAAGGGCTATGACAGAAGAATTAAGAGGTTTAAATCTTCCACTTTTTTTGACTGGGCCGGCTCTACCTTTCTGGTTAATTCAAACGGTGTAAGTCTTCAGAAAAAAGATACCTATTGTTATATAGCCTGTGTACCACTTGCAGAAGACGGTAATGAAAAACAGATGTCTTTCTGGTATTCTATGAAGCGTTATTTCGATGAACTCGCTTCACCTGAAGAAGTGGGAACCATTGCAGCGGAAAAAACAGTGAAAATGCTCGGAGCAAAACCTGTAAAGACTCAGGTTGTTCCTGTAGTTTTTTCGCCTCTTGAAACAGCTTCTCTCTGCACCTCCCTCGCTGCATGTATGGGAGGAAATTATATTTATAGAAAAAATTCCTTTCTTGTAGATAAAATAGGACAGCAGATTGCCTCTGATAAGGTAAATCTCATAGATGACGGATTGATAAAAAAAGGGCCCGGTTCATCTACTTTTGACGGAGAAGGCGTACCTACCTGTAAGAAATATCTTATTGAAAAGGGAATCCTGAAGAATTATTTATTCGATACCTTTTATGCAAGGAAAATGAAGGCACAAACAACAGGTAATGCCAGCAGAAGTTATTCGACTGTACCATTTATTTCAACTACAAATTTATACATAGATAAAGGAGACACGAGTCCTGATGATATAATTAAAGGTATAGACGGAGGTCTTTACGTTACTTCCACTATGGGATCTGGGCTGAATGAAGCTACAGGCGATTATTCCGTAGGTGCAGAGGGATTCTGGATAGAAAAAGGAGAATTGTCTCATCCTGTGTCTCAGGTTACTATTTCCGGAAATTTTCTGGATGTATTTAAAAATATAGTTGAAGTAGGAAATGATCTGTATATGATGGACAGCACCTTTGCTCCTACTATCAAAATATCTCAGATGACAGTGAGCGGCAAATAGGACAGGGATTTATATGAGAATCTTCACAATTCTCATATAAATCTCTGTCTAAAAGTTAACAAAATTTTAACAGAATTTTTCTGTTTATATCTTTATTTTATTTTC
>CALARM010000973.1 GCA_937888925.1 uncultured Synergistia bacterium
TTTTCTTCTTTTGCCTGTTTTATACTCAGAGTCATTCTCCTCTGTGCAGGTTTAACATCCAGAACTTTAACAGGAATTTTACTGCCTATAGTAAATAATTCACCGAGTCTGGCATTTTTATCTTCTGAAGCTTCATGGAGAGGAACAAGTCCTTCAATACCAGGTTCAAGCTTTATAAATATATATTTCGGAGCAATCTTGGTAATTTCACCTTCCATAATATGTCCTGGTTTATAATCTTCTACCTTGAACTGCCACGGGTCCGGTTGTGCCTGCTTGAAGCTGAGAGATATTCTCTCTTTCTTTTTATTAATTGCAAGTACCATTACTTCAACTTCCTGGCCCACACTGATGACTTCAGACGGATGTTTAACCCTGTCCCACGAAAGCTCGGAAATATGAACAAGACCATCGACGCCTCCCAGGTTAATAAAAACTCCAAAATTTGTAACCCTTGCAACAGTTCCTTTCACTATTTTGCCTTCTTTAAGATCTGTAAGGGTCTTTTCTTTTTTATTAACTCCTTCTTCCTGAAGTACTTTTTTCTGGGATAAAACAACTTTACGTCTGTTTCTGTCAAGTTCGAGGACCTTAAGACGTAATGGTTCGCCAACAAATTCTTCCAGATTTCTTACAGGTTTAAGTCTTATCTGTGAAGCAGGTACAAAACCTCTCAGACCGAGATCCACTATCAGGCCGCCCTTTACCTGTTCAACAACAGTGGCTGTAATAACAGTCTGTTTTTCATAGGCAGTAGTAACTCTGCGCCATGCATCTTCAAGATCGGCTCTCTTTTTGGATAAAATAAGTCTGCCTTCTTCATCTTCCATAGACATAACATATACAGACACTTTCTCTCCTACTTTAACAACTTCTTCAGGATTCTCAAAGCTACGATAAGAAAGCTGATCTTTTGGAATAAAAGCATCGTTTTTATGTCCCACTGACACGAAAACTCCTTCATTATCAACTCTTACTACTTCGCCTTCTATAACTGCTCCTTCGGAGATTTCCGTAAAGGTCTTATCATACATTTCTTCCATTGCTTCTTTTTGGTCTGTTTCATTCAATTTTTCTTCTTGATCTATTTCTGTTATTACTTTCTCCACATCTTCCACAACGCTTTTTACTTCTTTATCAATACCCTCATTAATTTTTCCTGTTTTTTCACTTGTCGTTTCAGCAGTCTTTTTTACATTCACGCTGTTGTCCACTCTAGTAGCACTCCCTTCAGGTTTAACCTAAAATTATACTCTCATTTACAGATAAATGAAAAAGTATATAGAAACTCACTTAAGGTAAAGAATTACCTTAAAATCCGATAAATATTCTTCCTGAAATCCATCTGTCCCCCTTTCCAAAACCGGTTTCACATAATGATAACCGGGCATCAGGAAGTTAGATCCAATGTTCTAAAAAATTATACATATAAGTATCTAAGATTATATTCAATATCTATAGAAAAAGCAATAGTGATTGTGGTTTTAAATGACAGGTATTTTTCAGTTACCAGTTACCAGTTACCAGTTACCAGTTATCAGTAAGTAGAAATTCATTCTTAATCACTGGTAATCCAGTATACCCGTCATAATAAAAGACGCAATTATAAAACTTTTTCCATGTCATATAAATCTCTTCCTGATTTAAAATCTGCTACCACAGGCACAGTGAGTTTATAAGATTGTTCCATATGAGATTTAACGAAAGGAAGCAATTCATTAAACTCTTCTGCAGGAAGATCAAAGACCAGTTCATCATGGATCTGCAGTACCATAGATGATTTAAGTTTTCTCTGCTCTATCTCCCTGTCTATGGTAATCATGGCATGTTTTATAATATCTGCAGCACTTCCCTGTATGGGAGCGTTTACAGCCATTCTTTCTTCTGCTTTTCTTACATTCCAGTTTCTGTCAGAGAGGTGAAAGAAATTCCTTCTTCTGCCTGAAACAGTCACTACATAACCTTTTTCTCTGGCATCTACAACTACATTATCAAGATAGGCTTTTATGCCCGGAAATTTATTAAAATAGCTTTCTATATATTTTTTCGCATCCTTCCTGTCAATACCCAGATTCCTGGAAAGACCGAAATCACTTATACCGTAAAGGATACCAAAATTCACGGTTTTTGCGATACGTCTCATGGAAGAATCCGGTTCCCGATCAGGAGGTAATTCAAATATATCCCTTGCAGTTTCACTGTGAATATCATGACCTTCAACGAATGCTTTAACAAGCCTTTCCGTACCGGAATAATGGGCAAGGATTCTGAGTTCTATCTGGGAATAATCACATGCAAGGAGTATATTCTCAGTTCCGGAAGGTTTAAAAGCCTTCCTTATCAATCTTCCGAATTCCGTTCTTACAGGTATATTCTGTAAATTCGGGTTACTGCTGCTCAATCTTCCCGTTGCGGTAATGGTCTGATTGAAACTGGTATGTAATTTTCCCGTAAGAGGATCAACAAGGCCGGGCAATACATCCAGATAAGTTGTTTTCAATTTATATAATTCCCTGTATTCCAGGATATAATCTATTATTCTGCAATGTTCTCTGATAGGTTCGAGAACCTCTGAAGCAGTGGAATATCCTGTTTTGGTTTTTGTCCCTCCGGGGAGGGCAAGTTTATCAAATAAAATTTCACCTAACTGTTTCGGCGAATTAATATTAAAATCTTCACCTGCGAGTGAATAAATCTCTGCAGAAAGCCTCTTTAATTCTTCGTCCACGCGGGAAGAAAGGTTTTGCAATATTTCCGTATCAAGGGTTATGCCTCTCATTTCCATCCTTGCAAGGACGGATACAAGAGGAATTTCCATGTCCTGAAAGAGCGACAGAAGATTTAGATTTTGTAGATTGGAGATTAATACATCTGAAAGGGATTTTATATGACATGTCATTCTGGCAGAAGCTTCCCCCTGTTTTTCTGTGGAAAGGTCCTCCCAGGAGAGAGCTTTTTTCCCCTTACCCAGTATTTCTTCTTCATCTTTAATGGAAAGAGATAAATATTTTGAAACTATATAAGATAAATCCGGCGAAGGTCTTTCACTGTTCAGAAGAAAGGCGCCTACCTGAACATCGCAGACAATACCTCTCAGTGTTATATCATATCCTGCAAGCTGTATATAAACATTCTTAAGGTCAAATCCGTATTTGGGTAGATTTTCGTCTTCAAGAAAATTTTTCATATGTTTCAGGGCATATTCCGTTTCGAGAAAAGAATTTTCTTTACCTTCATCGACAGAGTCAAATAAAAGACCCTGAGACATTTCGGATTTTTTGTTACATTTATATTCACTGTAAGGGAAAGGTATATAATAATTTTCTTTATCTGTCGTTATGCCAATACCGAGAAGAGACTTATATAATGACGGACCTCTGTAAGAAAAACAGTTTAAAGCCATCCAAGAAGAGTTTTTCAGATCTTCCAGAAGATATTTAAGTAAATCTTCGGAAGAAACTATTACTGTTTTATATTCACGTTCTTCCTTTTTTCTTTCAGAAAGGCCGTATTTCTGCATATAAGTTTTGAATTCCAGTTCCGTCAAAAGGTCTCTTAATTTATCGGCATCAGGTTCAGTGAGAAGACAGTCATCCCAGTTTATAGCAAGATCGAGATCGGTATAAAGTTTTATAAGTTTCCTGCTGTCCCATGCCTTCTGTTCGTTTTCCTTCATAATATTTCTGATTTTTTCGGATTTTATCAGATCCAGATTTGACATAATGCCTTCAATATTACCGAATTCCTTGAGAAGTTTTGTTGCATTCACCTTTCCTATACCTGGAACGCCTGGAATATTATCTGAAGAATCTCCCTGAAGGGCTTTCAGGTCTATAAGCTGTTCCGGTTCAAGTCCATATCGTTCCTTTACCGCATTTATATCATAACACTGTAGTTCCTTTGCGCTTCTGTCAGGATAGAGGACTTTAGTCTGAGAAGAAACAAGTTGAAAGAGATCTGTGTCACCGGAAAGTATATAAATATTTGCCCCTTCTTTTTCAGCTCTTCTGGTAACTGTGGCAATACAGTCATCTGCTTCATAACCTTCTTTTTCAAACATAGGAATCTTAAAAGCTTCAACAAGTTTTAATACATAGGGGAGTTGTTCCTTGAAATCATCGGGCGTTTCTTCCCTCTGTCCCTTGTAGTCCTCATACTGTTCGAGCCTCACAGTAGGAGCCGACGTATCGAAACTTATGGCCACATAATCAGGTTTCTGTCCTTCTATGGCCCCGGTCAGCATATTAATAAATCCCATAACGGCCCATGTCTTAATACCTTTAGAAGTAGTCATGGCAGTTCTCTGAAGTGCATAATAGGCTCTGTATAAAAGGCCATGACCGTCTATGAGAAGCAGTTTTTTAT
>CALARM010000974.1 GCA_937888925.1 uncultured Synergistia bacterium
CTTCTATATATTCAATTATGAGATATCTGTTTTCTTCGTAATCAAAATAATCTTCAAATTTCGGCAGGTTTTCCTGTTTGAGTTTGAAAAGAATTTTGGCTTCGCTTTTGAACTGTTCTATGGCCTGATGACGAAGTGACGGATCTGTATATGTAGCAATTAATTCTTTAACAAA
The DNA here is from genome assembly GCA_937888925.1 of uncultured Synergistia bacterium. The sequence continues at coordinate 176 of CALARM010000974.1, forward strand.
AACAGATTTGCTGCGTTTTGTATCAAAGGCTTTATACATTCTGCTGGCAGGGCCTTTTTGAATAAGATTAACAATTTTATAACGTTCCTGTAAAATGGTATCTGTCGTCAGATTACCATCGGCATCTCTCATTAAAATTCCTCCACCTGTTAATGCTTTGCCATATACTGACCTTTATTATACTGTTCTTTACTCCTTGAAGAACTCCTCCTGAAATAAAGATAAATTATTATCATCTGTCAGCTACTATTTATTTATTTTCCTGAACAGAATATATTCTCCAGTATCTGTTAAGATTCCTCTTTTAAACTTAATATCTATATTTCCTGCTATAGGCCCTGTCTATATCTCTGTTCAATTCTGTATATCCAGGATCAATCTTCAGTGCAGATTCATATAATTGAATAGCTTTGTTAAATTCTTCTTTCTCTTCATAAACAAGGCCAAGCTGTCTTATTATAACAGCATTTTTAGGTGTAATTTTAAGAACCAGATTGTAATATTCTATTGCCTGATCCCACTTTTTATTTTTATAATAACATTCGCCAAGTCTGCTATAAATACCTGTTTTCTCTTTATTATCCAGTTCCAGTGTAATCGCTCTCTCGTAAGAAATAACAGCTTTATCCCATTTGCCTGTATTATAATAAAGATCTCCGAGACTCACAAAGGCATCAACATAAGAAGGGGACAACTTGATGGCTTTTTCCAGTAATGGCAGAGATTTTTCATAGTCTTTTTTATTAATTAATAGATTGGCCATACTGGTGATGGCCTGAACATTTTCAGGCTCTATATTTATTGCTTTTTCATAACATTTCATAGCTTTATCCCCGTTGCCTGTCGTTTGATATAAAAGTCCCATATTATTATAAGCTGTGCCGTAATTTTCGTTGATTTTGATTGCTGTTTCATATTCTTTCATAGCTTTATCATATGCTTTTCTTCCGTAATATATAAGACCGAGATTATTATGGGCTTTATAGTCGTTCTGATTTAACTCTATAGCTCTGTTATAATACTCCTTTGCCTTATCCATATTTCCCTTTTTATAATATATATTACCGAGATTATTCCAGTTATCACAGTAATCAGGATTTATTTCTATGGCCTTTAAAAAACATTCCGTTGCTTTATCGGTATTTCCTTTATCATATAAAATAAGTCCGAGGCCGTTAAGTGCTTTAATATTTGAAGGGTCAAGATTCAATACATTATTAAAGCACGCTTCTCCTCTGTTAAGTTCCCCTGTGGAATAGAATAATTCTCCCAGGTATATATTTACATCCAGTAATTCCGGGTCAAGTTCCAGTGCTTTTTCAAGATATTTGATGCCTTCTGCTGATTTATTTTTATCTATGGCGCAGACAGCACCTGATGCAAAATTTGCTTCAGGTGACGAAGGATTAAGATTGTAAGCTTTATTTGCATAGAGAAGGGCTTTATCTTTATCATTTTTTTTCAGATATGATATGGATAGAAAACTCAATGTTTTTTCGTCGCCGGGCCTGTATTTAAGATATTCCGGTAGTTCTTCTATAGCCTGATCATATTTTCCGTTCTGATAATAGTCTATACCGTTTGCTCTGTGTTTATTTAATTTCTTTGCACTTATATTATTCCATACAAGTATAAAAGAAATAATCAAACTTATAGAAATGATTATGAGAGGAATAAGCTCTGTTTTTTTTGAAGATATGTGAGTGATTTCCTTATTTTCTTTTTCTTCCCTGTTTTTTCTTTTACCGTGGAGACAGGTTTCCTGTTTTTCCCAGCATTCTTTATGGTTTATTCTATGGCATTCGCTGCATAGAATTATTGTTTCTCCCGGCTTTTCAAGAGGCCTGTTACAGATAAAGCATTTTTTATTCAGAAAAACTGAATCATCTGTAAGTATTAATTCTACAGGTTCTGATGACATTTGCTACCTCTCAATATTTTTGTCTGTATTTTTCTGGGTGAAAGAAATAATATGTTCTGTTTCAAGATGGTCAATAATCTGTTCTGCCAGCCTTCTATAGTCACTATCAGTAGGATGATATACAGTATTCCATTCTCTTATGATTGTTATTATATCATTTATAAGGGTTTCTTTATTCATTGTTTATACCTCCCCTGTTATGTGAGATTTTACCACAGACTGGCAGGGTCTGACAAGTTCAAATAAAAAAGGGCAACAGACGTTGCCCTTTTTTTGGCTAATCATCAACTTTTCTCTTCTGTTTTAGCCTCTTCTGTTTTCGGAGGAGAACCGAATTTTTCTTTTATGAACTCATCCCATTCGGTTTCCTTTGATGTTGCCAGTTCTTTATATCCTTTACCTTCCTGGGTAAAATAATCTGCATATTTCTGACCTGTAGGGAGGAATATGGAAAGACCTGACGAGTCGAATTTTCCTTCCGTATATTCTACCAGTGTTATGTCTTCTTTACCGTCTTTAGATTTATAGGTGTTCAGAACTTTCTGTCTTTCATAATTATTTGCCACATTTGCTATTACTGCATCTTTAACTGCCGTCATCATACCTGTGGCGGCTTCTTTAAGTTCTTTATCAGTTACTTTATCTGATTTCACTATCTGTTCTGCCACACTGTAAAGATCTCTTGTCTGGGCATAGAATTCATAATAGAATTGACGGCTGAAATTCTGGGCTTTATCTATGACTTCTTTAAGCACTTCTTTTGATGTATCTGTTTTTCTCAGTTTTGCTGAAAACTCACCGAGAGCATTTTTTACATTATCCATTTTGCTGAGATCTATGGCAGATTTTGTTGCAAAAGCCTTCGGCTTATCTGAATAATGTTCTACAATGGCTTCTGCTATGGATTTGCCTGTCAATTCTTTACCGTCTGCAAGAGACTGCTGTAATTTATCCAGTATGGCGCCATAGGCAAAGCCCAGGGTCGTTCCCATTTCTTCAGAGGCTACGAGATAATCGGCACTGTTTTTGATTTCATAGGCAGATTCCGTGCTTGCCATAAGGCATGCTGCCATATGTACCACATCCGGTTTTACCCCTGTTTCTTTCTGTGTTTTTTCAAATGCTTCGGCAATCTGAGGATTTGACATAATATGGCCTCCGCTACCTGTGGCGTCATTTGTGAATGCCCCTGTCCATCCTCCGCCGTGGTCCATAAGCACTACCATATAGTGTTTGGCAGGATAATTTTTTATACCCCATGTGAGGAATTCTGCCAGAGTATCGGGAGAACTCATATTCTTTGGTCCGAGATCTTCCACTACAGGAGAGTCGATTCTGTCGACTGCTCCCACATCTCCCGGTTTGTCTCTGTGGACATAGTATTTTCTTACACCGCTCCAGTCACCGTCTATGTTTGTCGGTTCATAAGGTCTTCCCATCTTTTCATTTATCTTTTTAAGTTCTTCCTGAGAGATTCTTCCAAGCTCGGCAACTACATTCATTTTGTCATCGGAACCGATTTTTTCTATATCGAGGAAACTGTTGGCAGTCCATGCTTCCAGATCATTATATCCGTCCATATACATAAGAACTGTCCATTCTTTCTGCTCTTTTGCCTTGACCAGTTCCGACAGATCCGGAAGGGCACTTTTTATGATATTTGTACTCTGGAAAGTGTCTTTTGTATCAAGTAATCTGTTCAGTCTTTTTGCTTCTTCTTTCCTTGCATCTCTATGTTCTTTTAAAGCTTTATAATCTAATTGAAATGGAGAATTCATTGATGGTTCGAGATTCGTTTTATCCATATTACGCCTCCTGTTCGTGCTTTTTAAGCAGGATATTCTATTAAAGATTATACCAGAAAGGATCAGGAATGGTTAAAAAAAATGTTAACAAAATGTAAATTTTAAATCAAGTTTTTATCGTAAGTTTTTCGAAAAAAAATATTTATGAATAACCATTTAAAAAAATTATGCCAGGACCATGCCTGCCGGAGATACCTCAAATAGTTCTTATACTGAAGTATTTTACTTCCATAGGTCTATTCATTGAATTTCATATTTGAACTATACTAAAGATTAATGAATGTTTTTAAATATATTAAAATTTGAAAATAATCCTTATAACACTAACATTTTGAGTCAGGTTAATTTATTAAATACGGCCATATGTCCTATTAACGGGAATAAAAGCTGTCTGACCACTTATGCAAACTGCATAATAACTAATAATACGGTAAATGACCCGAATTCCGCCATGACTGCTTATATTATGCTGGAAAATTATTTCCTCCAGATAATCAGTTATCAATTGGAAGGAGCGGCTGTTAATACAAATATATTGAATGATAACCCCCTTGACCCGAACCATACTCAAAGCGCGCTGTATATGAGCACTCTGCAGACCCAGCTTAAAGCCGAGGTCATACAATATATGAAGACAGTGAACTATCTGGCTGTTAATATTCTTGATTACAGAGATCCGAAGACTAATATATATGCTCAGGACATGAGTTATCACGACATCGGTATTGCGAGCGATCCTGTTTATATAAATATGTTAGCCCGCTCCCGTTTCGTATGCGCCCAGATAATGGAGCCTTTTGAACAGGATTTCGGCCTCTATGGTTCTATTGTAACACCATATAATTATACAGACGGAAATGCTCCTGTTACTACTATAACCCTGAACTTTACAGGCCCTCAAAGCTTCTCTATGACAGTGCCTGCTCAGAAGATATTAAGCCAGTTTCCTTATACGCAATATAGCGGTGATACAGCAAGTCCTGACAATAGCTGGCTCTTTTATGATTTCAGCACTATAAATTCGAATCAGCCCGGAACCGGTTACTTTGATCCTAATCTTCCTGGAGGAACTTATAATATTACATTCAATGACAATAACGGAAGTAATAGTTATCCCTGGCCCCATCTGTCAAACCAGCTCGGAACAGTAACTGTTAATTATTACGATCCGAATAATATTGACAGTCCTCCTACTATTGCCCCTACCGGAACAAATACTCTGAAATTCGGCTATTTCTCCGGAAGATGGTCCTGGGGCTTTCAGAGAATGAGCTTCAGTAACTGGTCTCAATGGACTGTGCCTAAAACTTCAGGCGGTTACTTCCCGAGTGGTTCAAAAGATTCAGAGAATCCCACCTGTTCCAATATTCCTTCTTCAAACTACAGTGTGAGTCCTCCGCCGGGTAACGGCCCTGTTCGTACTATGGCCATATCTGTGACAACGATGAAAACGTCAAGTGATACACGGCTGGCCTATTTATTACAATTACCTGTCACTGTTCAGCAGGGGGGACAGAATTTGATAGGCGGTTCCGAAGTTCAAATATTTTCTCACTGCACTCAAAATTCACAGGTCTATTCCAGTAACAGTACTCCTCTTTATTACGCTCCATACATCGCATTCGGTACCGGAACTGTTATGTTCGGATCAAATGGCAGTCCTTCAGCAGGTATGCTGATTCTGGCAGGTAATAATTACAGTCTGCAGAATGGAGGCACCGGTAATCAGACAGGCCCGTTAAATGAGCAAAGTCCGAAGAATTTTTCTTATACACCGAACACATCATATAATTTCCTCGTAAGTGAGGAGTTTGGCTGTGTAAATTACAGCGGCGATTACTCTCAGTCTTCAAATCAATCTATATCATGGGATGTACAGCTTGTATATACCGGTACCTATAATAATTACCAGCAGTAACAGGGGAAAGCAGAGGAAAAAAAGAAATGCCTCTGCTTTCTGTATGGTCAGCCAGTTCTTTAACTGCCATAGCGGCTGTTTCAGGGCTTTCCGTGCTCCATGTATGTCCCCATATTTCCGGCAGAAGTGCAGACACAATGGTATGAATCATATTATTCCTGTCATAATACCATGCCAAGTAAAGCATGGTCTTCCCTGTTCCGGCAGCTCCCTGGAAAAGGCATCTTTCATTATCTTCCAGATGGTCAAGGAATTTATACTGTTCCTGCGTATATGAGAGGATAAGTTCTTCCGTATCTCCGAGGCGCTGTTTCGGTGACAGGAGAATTTCAAAATTGCCTCTCAGAACAGACGCCACTTTTTCTATATCTTTTTTTGAAGGTAATTTTTTATAGAAGTTTCCTCTATCTTCCATCTTTCTCTTTGTATTAACGGCGAGTTCCTCTATGAAAAAGCTTACAGGCCCTCTCCTGGAATGTCTGTCATAAACCTGCCACTGCTCATACTCCGTTCCTGTTTCATTATATTCAACATGAGGAAACATTACACCGAAGCCGAAGAGGAGATTGCTCAGGTCACTGTCCTGGTTCGGAACCGTCGAATTAAATCTATAAAAACCTATAAATAGGAGTATCTACTTATAAGTT
>CALARM010000975.1 GCA_937888925.1 uncultured Synergistia bacterium
AGGGAAATAAACTTAAAATTTTTAAATTTGTGTCTTGACAATGGGGTCCACTTTACTATTCTAATAATTTGTCCAAGACTTCTTCCTAATCTTGATAATTCACAAACAATAAGAGTATCTTCCTGATTACTGACCTGAGCATGGGTTTGACATAGTATTAAAAAAAAGTAATAATACATAATTATGTATATAGATAATAAAGATTTATAAAAGGTAAAACACCAATCCTGGAAGAGACATTAAGTAGAGACCATCTTTCCGCTATGAGTGGGATTACACCAACGGGAAAATTATTTATGAGAGTTCAGAAAGATTCTTATAAAGGTAAGGATGTAGTGAGATTTTTAAAACATTTATTAGTAAATATCACTGGAAAGATACTCTTAATCTGGGATAGAGCGCCTATACACAGGGCTAAATAAGTAAAAGCTTTTTTATCCAATGGAGCGACAAAACGCCTTCATATTGAACAATTACCAGCTTATGCACCTGAATTAAATCCTGATGAGGGGATATGGAATTATTAAAAAAATGTTGAATTAAGAAATATATGCTGTACTAATTTTAAAGGACTCAATTACGAATTAGTTAAAGCTAAAGAAAGGTTAAGCCATAAAAAAGACATTATTTTAGCTTGCATTAAACAACCAGGATTTTATTAAAGATTTATGCTCAGGTCAGTAAGTGGAATAAGAGCAGGAATATCCTTCTGTCTGAAATAGAAGTAATTACCCATAGCATCATGTCCTGCATCCATAATAGCAATGGAAGAACCGTCACCGCATAGTTCAAGTTCCATAGGGTCAATAAGTCCTTTTTTAATGGAAGGTTTTACACCGAGCTCCATAAGTAAGTCCTGAAGTCTTTTAGTAAGGTCATTCTGTCTGGGCTGTTCTGAATTTGCCAGTAGTTCTTCTGCAAGTTTCTGAGTAACAGAGTCCTGCTTCTGGTGGTCTACTTCTTTCTTCTGTTTCTTTTTCTTCTTCATTATCCTCTTTCTTGAAATTCTTTATATGCCAGCCTTTATCCAGGTCAGAAGGTTTCTCTATATGAGAACATTTCTTACGGTAAGGGCCGTCCTGGAGTCTGTGGAGGAAATCATAAAACTACCTACAGAAGGAGATTTGCCCAAGTCCCACCCTGCTATAACAGATAGGAATTCATCCGAACGAGGATTATAAAAATTTTTCTTGTAATTTTATTTTCGAGAGCTTAAAATTGAAGGAGAATTCTGGATTAAGATAATGAATTTTTAGAAGAAAAAAGTAATTTTTCCAGAGAGAAGAATTTTCCGAGAGGACTCTCTACGGCGAAGTTAATGGAGAGATTTTACTATTATCTGAGAGATAAAAATAAAACAGAAGCCATGAGGCTTGCCCAGCTTGATATAATAAAGACCTACCCACATCCGTTCTTCTGGGCACCTTTTGTGTTGACCTGAGACTGGAGATAATGCAAAACTGTAAAAATTAAGAAAGAAGGTTAATAATTATGAACAAAGCTCTTATCATTATGGTATCAATATTATTTATCTTTCTCCTGAATATTGCCGTATACGGGAATGAAAAATCTACATATATTTTTCTGCAGCCCGTTAATGATGAGAAAGGACAGATATTCCAGGAAAAAGATGATAAAAAATATCCTCTTCTGGAAGAAATTTCCGGAGACAAGGTAAAACCTGTAGAGGAACTATTAAAAGGCGGTATGCCTGCTTTAAGTCTGAAACTGGACGGAATGGAAAAAAATTTCATACTCAACCAGGTACAGAAAAATGAATTAAAAGATGAAGAAGCATCGAAAATTTTCGCGGAACCTCTTTATATCTGCCTTATAAAAGGGGGCAACAGACCGAAATGCGGTTTTTTCCTGAAAAAAGGAGACGAAATTTTTGAAAAAACAAAGGTGTTCTACATAGAAATGCCTCATGAAGCCAATCAGTTTGAAAAAATATTTTCCCATGAACATGGCCATCTTCTGGATTTTTATCTTTCAAACTACAGTTTCCCCTGTTATCCTATGAGGCCTGTTCATACCATATCTGCCGTAACGGATTTTGAAATGGCTTTTATTGAAGGATGGGGAGAACATTTTGAGGTAATGACAATAGATATGACAAAAAATCAGGAGATCAGAGATTTTTACAATCTGAACGACCTGAAAGGCAAATCTTACTTTTTTTATCTTCAGGATATGCTTACTATTGCTCAGTCATTTAAGAGATATTTATGGGTAAAAGGAAATCTCTTTGCCTTCAAAAAAAACAACTATATTGCAGATGGTCTCACAGGAGAAGAATTTAATAAGAATTTTATGTATAACTGGATGAATTACAGCTTTTCCGGAGGAGAGTTGAAAAATGCCCACCAGATGTTATCCTGCGAGGGAGTCTCTTCTCATATGTTCTATCAGATGGCTACAGATAAGAACATGATGAATAGATACAGAGAACCGGATTTTTACAGAGATTTTTTAAATATGGAAGAATTCACGGAAAAGGACATAACCCCTCAGGAAAATATATATTTAAAAATGATTTATGCAAAATACTTTCTCTTTAAAGACTATGAAAAAGAAAAACCTTTCGAAGCAGGCCCTCTGTTTCTGGATTTCGTAAAAAAATATATGGAATTATTTCCGGAAGACAGAGATGATATCCTTCAAATTTTCTGCCTTTCCACTTTTTTCACCACATCGTTTAAAAATGCAGGAGAAATTTACCGTAAAGCAGATTTTGATACCCATATGCTCTGCTATGATATGGAAGGCACTTCCAGGAATTTTAAAGAGCTATACGGAGTTATTCAGAAGAATTTTAATGAGATAAAAAACGATTCTTCTCTCTTATATAAAAATGTGGGACCTCCTCTCTGGATAGATAACGAAACATTTAAACCTGTATGTCTGGGGCAAAATATGGGCGGTATATCGATAAACCTGAACGGAGCAGAAGATTTCGAACTGATGACACTGGGAGGAATGACTGCAAAACAGGCGGAAGCACTCATAGAGTGCCGTGAAAAAACAGGATATTTTTCAAGTATCAAAGACATAGAAGATACAGGTATTTTGAGTGAAAGACAGGTTAAGGAATTATTGAACATGAGAGAAAATTATCTAAACAGATATAAAAACAAATTATGAATAAAAAGATTATTTCTGCATTACCCGGTATTTTAACTCTATTTTTAATAATCATATTAGTATTTTCCTGTTATCCTTCACCATACAGGAACCATATTTCACCTGTATCTGCCGGGCAGATAAGTCAGGATAACCTGATAACTATGCTTGAGAAAGCTCCTTCCCGTGAAGAAAGAGAAAAAATCTGTAAAAATAACAGAAAAATGCTTGATCAAAATTTTGTAATAGAAATATTAAAGAAAGCCAGGGAAGCTGTGGATGTAGAGCATCTCTCTACAGATAAATGTGTATATCTTGCAAATATTGCCGTTGAAGTTTCAGAATTTACATGTGATAAAATCAGTCTTGCAAAATCACTACTTTACAGATACAGCAATGATTTCAGCAGGAAAAAAAATGAAAATCCTCACGATCTGCAGAGAGCTCTTGTATTATTTAAAGAAGTGGGAGACAAAAAAGGGGAAGGTCTATGTTATTACAGACAGGCCTTAAATCTTTACCATATCTTCAAAAAAAAGGATGAATCTTTGCAAATCCTGGATAAAGCCATAAAGATTTTCAAAAAAACAGGTGACACAGTATATGAAGGAGACTGTTATCTGGAAAAAGGAGAAATTTACCGGCGCACGGGAGACAGGGACAGAAGCATAAAAAGCTGTCAGATTGCAGTTTCATTATATGAGAGAGCAGGAGATGTCATAGATGTTATAACATGCTATAACGAAATGTACACAATCTGTTATCTCCAGGGATTTTTAGAAGAAGCTTTAACATATCTTGAAACAGAGAAAGAATTAATAGAAAAATCTGACTTTAAGAATCTTAAAGATTTCTCGGATAAAAACATCGGGTATTTCAGATTTGACCGGTATTATAATAGTAAAGATAAATTCCTGCTGAGTTATTATGATTCCCTTGGATCATTATATTATAAAATGGGTAAATATGAACAGGCCATAAAAGCTTATAAAGAGGCTATAGAAACAGGTAAAAACCTTGATGATACAGACAGTATTGAAGTATTATGTTACTGGGAAATCGGGCAGATTTATGACATACTGGGACAAAAAGAGAGTGCTTTAAAATATTATCTTGAATCAACGGGCAAAAATACCGATAAAAGGGATATATCTATGGTTGCTTTTAATTATCTTATGTTAGGAAATTTTTATTTAACAGAATTAAAAAAGCCTGATGAAGCATTAAAATGTTACAGGATAGCACTGGAAAAGTCCGAAGAAATCGGAATACCTATGTGGAGAGACCAGTATAAAGCTCTTTCCATAAAAGCTATAGGCCTTGTCTACAGAGATAAAGGCGACCCTGATAAAGCCATAGAGTATATAGAAAAATCGCAGGACCTGTTCAGAGGGATAGATAAAAATTTTGCTCCCTTCAGCTTTCAGATAGGATTTAATTATAATAGTCTGGCAAAAATTTACCAGCAAAAGGGAGACAGAGAGAAAGCTCTTTTTTGCCTGAATAAAGCCTTTGACATTGCAAAAAAAAATAACAGCAATATATCACTGGCCTATAAAAATTTCGGAGAATTCTATCTTGAATCGGAAGAATTCGATAAAGCTCTGGATTTTTACCTGAAAGCTATTAAGCTGGAAGAGGAACAGAGATCTGTGAATATACTGGAAGACTATTATGAAAAAACAGGAGAAATATATGAAAAAACCTGTAAAATACAGGAGGCCTATACATATTATCTTAAATCCATAGACATAATCGAACATAAGAGACAGTATATGAAGGTAGAAGAATTCAAAAGGGATTTCATGAAAGATAAAATAGAGGTTTATGAAAAAGTTATAGATCTCTTAATAAAGATGGGCCGGCCCGAAGAGGCTTTTAACTATAATGAGAAAGCAAGGAGCAGGGCATTTCTGGATATACTCGCAAATCAAAAGATAGATATAAGTCATGGCGTAAAACCTGAGCTTGCCGGCAAAGAAGAGAGACTAAAAACAAGAATACAGTATCTTTCGAGTGAAATAAGGGAGAAAAATACATCGGCAAAAGAAAAAGAATTAAAAAAATTAAAAAGTGATTATGAAGAGGTAATGGAAGAGATAAAACTGGAAAGCCCGGAATATACAAGTCTTATAAGCGTCAATCCTCTTTCATTAAAACAAATTCGAGAAAGCCTTGATAATGATACTGTAATAGCGGAATATTTCCTGGGAGATAAAAGAGGCTATGTCTGGATAGTGGGAAAGGATATATTTAAAACCTTCGTAATTGAACATAAGAGAGAGGAAATAGAGGCAATCGTAAAATCATTGAGAGAAACCATGTGTGATCATATGACATCTGAAAAACTCTCGTCAGACAAATGGAAAGACCTGTCAAAAAATCTTTACAATATCCTCTTTAAAGATATAGATAAATATACGAAAGATAAAAGACTTGTTATTGCTCCCCACAGAATTCTTCATTATCTTCCCTTTCAGGTTCTTATGGATGAACATGGAACCATGGTCATTGAAAAATATGAAATAACCTATCTGCCATCGGCAAGCGTTCTGAAATACTGCCGGGATAAAAATTCCATGAAAAAAGATAAACTGCTGGCTTTCGAACTGGGAAATCTGAAACTGGAGGGATTTTCCCCACTTCCGGGTACGGAACGGGAAGTAAAAAATCTGTCCCCCTTCTTTTCAGAAAAGGAAATCTATAAAGGTAAAGATATGAGAGCAGAGCTTCTGTATAAAAAAGGCGGAGATTTTGATGTATTGCATGTTGCCACCCATGGTGTTCTGGACCCTGGCTCGCCACTTTTCTCATCTCTTATATTTTCTGACAGGCAATTGCCTGTTTATGAAATATTTAATCTGAATCTGAAGGCATATCTTGTTACACTGAGTGCATGTAGAACTGGCCTCGGTGAAGAATCCAGCGGAGACGAACTGGTAGGACTGACGAGAGCTTTCATATATGCAGGAACTCCTACCATATGCTCAAGCCTGTGGGATGTATCGGATGTTGCCACATCTGAATTGATGGAGAGATTTTATTTTCATCTAAAAGATAAGAATAAATCTGAAGCATTAAGGCTCGCCCAGATTGGATTAATGAAAAAATATGGTCACCCCTTCTTCTGGGCACCGTTTGTTCTGACAGGTGACTGGAGATAGTAAAGAATACTCATATCATTGCAAACGAAGCAATCCCGACTGTTTTCTATAATCAGCGAGATTGCTTCGCTTCGCTTGCCCTATAATAAATCATAGACCTGTCTTTACCAGGCGAAACCCGAGATAGTTAAGACGGCCCGTAGAGTCATAAGAAGCCCGATCGGCCGATCGACAGGTAGTGGCAACAAAGTAACAGTTACTGCCACGGCGGATTCTGTAAGTTCCGGAAAGAGGCCCGATAGGATCTGTTACACTATCTGCTGAATAATTATTAACAGACCAGTCATTACACCATTCATAAACATTTCCACGTATATCATAAAGCCCCCATGGATTAGGAAGGAGGAGACCGACATTATGAAGAGTGACTGCAGAATCACCTTTATACCAGCAATAATTATTTATAGTATTAGGGTCGTCAATTCCGGTATTGGGGTCACATGGCAGACCGGTATTAGGGTCATAAGCCTGCCCCCAGAAATATTCAGTTGTACTACCGGCACGGCAGGCATATTCGTTTTCAGCTTCTGTAGGAAGGCGATAACCGTTATATTCTCTATGGAAGTTAACTGCGTTACTTCCCCATCTCTGAGAACCATCAGAGCTATATGGGCCGTAACATTGCTGTAATCCGAACTGGCTGCTCATCCAGTTACAATATGCCACTGCTCCGTACCAGCTTACACAGCTTACAGGCACATTTTCATAACCGGATGTCACAGTAAAAGTTCCCGGATCTGGGCCACCAGTTATAGCATACGGGCCTGTCGATATCCATGTAACACCGCCTTCTGTCTGATTTCCCTGGGAATTTAAAAATCTGCAATAGTCTGTAGTTGTCACCTGATATGTACCCATATAAAAAGAACTTACAGTAACACTGTGAACCGGTTTATTAAGGGCATTAACATTACTCCCCATATTAAAGGTTCCGCCGGCTATAGAAACCATTGAAGGAGCAGGAACAGAGGAAGTAGGTGTTCCGGTTGGTGTTGAACTTCCTGAAGGTGTTCCGGTTGGTGTGACAGTTGGTGTTAAACCTCCAGGAGTAGGGGTAAGCCCTGGTGATGGCTTCACAGTAGGATTATTTGATATATTTATATCTACTGTCACATCTGTCAGACCTCCGACATTTACAACCTGCTCAACAACTATTCCGGACGGACTGGTTACCACCAGTGTTACAGTGTCTGAAGCAGGCACTCCTATTATCTGATAATATCCATTTGTATCACTTTTGTTATATAAATTAGTTGATTTAACACTTACCGTTGCCCCTGATAAAGCATTTCCACCGGTATCCTTTATATGACCCTTTATATTTATCACACCATCCAATACTACAACAGTTGCAGAAGCACTCCCATTTGACGTTGTAGCTGTCACCTTATATGTCCCTGCTTCCGTGCTGGTGAACACACCGGAACTATCTATCACAGTATTTGTGTTCGGACTGTTAACAGACCATGTGGCAGGAGGCGCTATAACTATACCATTCGGATCCAGACCATAGGTGCTGAAGAAGAACGTAGCCTTTGGAACCTGCTGTATTCCCTTTCTTAAGGATAATACCATTTCACCTTCCGGCAATATCTTGAAACCGGTAAAATGATCTGTAGCTAAATTGGGGTCGCTTACTACTACAGGTTGCTGAATCGATGTATAGGTCGTATCAGTCGTTGTAGTATACTCTACTTTTAACGGATACTCTCCTACAGGAACTTTATTGAATTCAAATCTGCCATTAACATCTGTCGATACTTCAAGTGCCAGATCCGTTATATATACCTTTGCTCCTGAAGCAGGTACATAACCATCAGGAATATTACTCTTATCTGGTAATACTATCATGCCTGACAATGCATTCCCAGAAGCAGCCTGACTTTCATTCATACGAGTGTTAACAGCTATGGCAGGTACAGCTACTATTCCCACTGATGATCCCAATAAGGCCTGTAAAGCCATAGTTAATAATGCACCGCACCCCGTAAAATATATATACTTATCAGACAACAGATACCAAAGAACACGAACAGTGTAACTTTTTTCATAACCTCTCCTCCTATATATACATAACGTTACCTCATGATATAAAAGATACCATTACTCAGATATACGTAAATTATAATAAAATTCTTGCTATAGAGCAAGAAAAATTATCTATAATAACAAAACATTTTATAAAAGAATTGTGACAGAAGTTAAAGTCAGCTATAATATAAATTTATGAAGGATATAATAAATATATTTCGCATAAAAAAGATTATTTCTAAAGTATTGATTATTCCAGGTCTCTTAATAATTTTACTCTTCGCCTCCGAGTGTTCATGCTGGAAAGCTCACATCTCCCCTGTATCTGCCGGTCAGATAAGCCGGGAAGATTTAATTACAATACTTGAAAAATCTTCTTCCTCTGAAGAAAGAAAAAAATTACTTGAAGATAACAGAGATAAAATTGACTCTTATTTTATAACTGAACTGATATGGAAAGCACACAGATCTATAAATTTAAAAGATTTATCCTCGGAAAAGAGCGAACAATTTATAGAGATTGCCGTAGAATCGGCAGAAATTAAAGGAGATAAAATCAGTCTTGCCAGGGCTCTTATATATAAATATAAATTTGCTCTGGATAAGAAAAAGAACGAGAAATCTCCTGAACTGGAACAGGCACTTGTAATATTTAAAGAGAAAGGGAACAGGAAAGGAGAAGGTATCTGTTATTATTACAAGGCTATGAATTTTTATTATCATTTCGGCAAAACAGAAGAAGCTTTTCTATTCCTTGATAAAGCAATCAAAATTCTCAGAGAAACGGGAGACAGCCTTTATGAAGGTGACTGCTACAGATTAAAAGGTGAGATTTACAGAGATCTCTATGACAGTAATAATTGCATAAACAATATGGAGACAGCTATAAAACTGTATGAGCAGCAGAGAGATACAATCAGTATATGCTCCTGTTATCAGACTATGTTCGAAATGTGCCAGTTCGACGGTTTACTCAAAAAAGCTTCAGAATATCTTGAAACAAAGAGACAGTTAATAGAAAGATTACAACCTGAACGTATATGTTCCGGTAAAGAAGACGGCTTTATCAGATACAATCACTATGACACAAAAGAAAAATTACTCTTAAATTACTATGTTTCCCTTGCAGCTCTTTACAAATCTATGGGGAAATACGAAGAAGCCATAAAAGTGTACCGGAAATATATTCAAATCATTCCACCGGAAGAAAATACAGAGAAAGGAGAAGCATGTCGTGAAACAGCCAATATATATAAATTCATAGGCCAGAAGGACAATGCATTGAAATACTATATCGAGGCCATAAAGATAGAAAATATGAATATAGATACTGTTATTCTGAATTACCTTATGACAGGGAATTTTTATCTCTACCAGATGGACGATCCTGATAAAGCTTTGAAATATTATGAGATAGCCCTCGGGAAAGTGGAATATATAGGTATGGCTTTTCTGAAAGATTATTACAGAAGTGTCTGTATAAAGGATATGGCTATGGCCATGGAAACAAAAGGGGATACGGATAAAGCAATAGAATATCTTGAAAAAACCTTGCAAATTCTTGAAGACTTATGTAAAAATAAAGGACAGTCTTTCTACTATGAAACAGGACTGAATTACGGACATCTCGGCAGGATCTATGAAAAAAAAGGATATAAAGAGAAGGCTCTGGCCTGTCTGAATAAAGCACTCAACATTGCAAAAGAAACCGGCAACAGGCAGCTTACGGCACTTGCTTACACCAATCTCGGAAAATTTTTCTTCAATCAAAAACAGTACGAAGAATCCCTGACATTTTATATGAAAGCCATTAAAATAGCGGAAGAAATAAATTCTATAAACAGGTTAACCTATTACAGGAAAGCAGGAGATATATATGAACAGACAGGACAGAAGGAAAAAGCACTTCATTTCTACCTTAAATCCATAGAGGTAATAGAGGGGATCAGGAACGAAATGAAGGTAGAAGAATTTAAAAGAGATTTTATGAAAGATAATATAGAGACTTATGAAAAAGCAATAGATCTTTTTATAAGCCTGGGGAGATATGAAGACGGGTTTAACTGTAATGAACAGGCCAGGGCCAGATCATTTCTGGATATAATTGCCAATCAAAAAGTAAATATAACGCATGGAATAGAGCCTGAACTGGCAGGGAAAGAAGAGGAACTGTGCAGAAGGATACAATATCTTTCACAGTCTATAAGACAGGCAAAAGAAAACAATAAAGATGATAAGATCAAAGAAGAAGAACTCAAAGCTCTAAAATATGAATATGAACAGATACTGGAAGAGATAAAACTGAAAAATCCCGAATATGCAAGTTTAATAAGCGTCAGCCCCGTTTCTCTGAAAGATATAAGAAAAATACCTGATAAAGACAGTGTGATAATAGAATATTTTCTCGGTAAAAAAAGAAGTTATATATGGATAACAGGTAATGAAATATTTAAAATCGTTATTATACCTTACAATGAGGAGGAAATAAAAAACTCTGTCAGACAGTATCGGTATCATAACTGTGAACATATGACGGCTGAAAAATTAAAAAATAATAAATGGCAGGACGAAGGAAAAAAACTTTACAGTATGTTATTTAAAGATGCGGAAAAACACATTAAAGGCAAAAAAAGACTCCTCATAGCGCCTCATAAATTTCTTCATTATCTTCCCTTTCAGGTCTTCATAGATGAATCCGGGAAAAGTCTTGCAGAAAAATATGAAATAACCTATCTTCCCTCTGCCGGTGTCCTTAAATA
Organism: uncultured Synergistia bacterium; assembly: GCA_937888925.1. Next base: position 11,078 of record CALARM010000975.1, read on the forward strand.
CTGTAAAGATAAGAACAGAATGGCAAAGGATACATTACTCGCATTTGAACTGGGAAATTTAAAGATTGAAGGTTTTGCTCCACTTCCGGGCACAGAACGGGAAGTAAATTCCATAAGTAAATTATATTCAAGAAAAGAAATTTATAAAGGCAAGAATATGAATACAGATATATTATATAAAAAAGGCAGAGAATTCGACATTTTACATTTTGCAACACATGCCACACTGGATTCTTCTTCACCCATGTTTTCTTCTCTGGTCTTTTCCGATAAAACCTTACCTGTTTATGAGATATTTAACGTGGAGCTCAGGGCATATCTTGTCACACTGAGTGCCTGTAAAACAGGTATTTGCGAAGAAGGGGATGAACTGGTTGGATTGTCCAGAGCTTTTATTTATGCGGGAACACCGACAATATGTGCAAGTTTATGGGATGTTTCCGATGTTTCTACATCAGAATTGATGGAGAGGTTTTATTACTATCTGAAAGGTAATAACAAATCAGAGGCTTTAAGGCTCGCCCAGATAGATATAATGAAAAAATATCCACACCCATTCTTCTGGGCTCCTTTTGTGTTGACAGGAGACTGGAGGTAATAGCATCTGCAGCCCGCTGTATATAAAAAAGACTGCCCCTGAAAGCAGCCTTTTTTATATTTATATTAATAATTATTTATTATTTACCGTCAATAATTGCCTGTAAAATTACATTCCTGGCCTTTGCGGCACTGGAATCATACATATCATTATTTCCCACTTCTATTCCCTGTTTTGCCAGAAGCTTCTGTTCTTCCGTTGTGTCAGGATTTGCAATTATAGCTTCAAAGCCCTGTCTCTGAAGAGCTCTCTGTTCCTGTGCGTCCTCCATTTTAACTCCTGCATCATAAGTTACTTTAGCTATAACAGAACCGATAGAGCCCTCTATACCATTTTTAATAGCAGATAAAATTACATTTCTGGCCCTTGCGGCACTTACATCATACATTCTGGAGTCACCAAATGTCACTCCCAGCTCTGCAATAGCTTTTGTTTCTTTTGAAACACCGGGATTTGCGATTATAGCTTTCAATCCCTGTCTCTGAAGAGCTCTCTGTTCCGGTGCATCTTCCATCTTACCTCCTGCCTCGCTGGTTACTGTCGCGATAACGTAACCGATGGGACCTGATATACCTCCGCTTATAGTCTTTAAAACAATGTTTCTGGCCCGTGCAGCGCTTACATCATACATCCTGGAATCCCCAAATTCCACTCCAAGGCTGGCAAGGGTTTTTTCTTCCTGTGATGTTTTCGCATTTGCCGCTATAACCTGAAGGCCATCTCTCTGAACCTGTCTCTGTTCCGATGCATCCTCCATCTTACCTCCTGCATTCATGGTCAAATTCGCGACAACAGAACCGATAGGGCCACTTATGCCACCACTTATAGTACTTAAAACAATATTTCTGGCCCTTGCGGCACTTACATCATACATATGATGATCTCCCATGGTTATTCCCAGTGTAGAAAGGGTCTTCTCATCTTCTGTCGTGCTGGTATTTGAAACTATAGAAGCCAGTCCCTCTCTCTGTATTTTTCTCTGTTCCGGTGCAGTATCAACATTAACACCTGAATCAAAAGTTGTCTTTGCCAGGAGCTGACCAATCTTACTGTATTCAACATTGGAAGAAAGAATTACACTGTCTGCAGGTTCCTTAACTGTTTCATCTAATTTTGTACAATTTGGCAATTCCTGCTTTATTGTTGTTATAGGTAAACTACCATCAATTCTCATAATTATAATACCTCCCATATTAATTTAAGTTTAATTATATCTCTTTATCAGCTAAAAACAACGGGGAAAATGTTAAAAAAATGTAAACTTTTTATGATCTCGACTCGGCTTCAGTAAAAAATTTTATCTGTAGCAATCAGATTGTCATTCCTGGCAGGCATATATTATTCTTTCTGGTAAACCCTTACATAATCTATTTCAAATACCTGCGGAAACAGAGAGTCGTCTATACCTTCTTTGCCACCCCAGTTTCCTCCTATAGCCAGATTCAATATGAGATAAAAAGGTTTATCAAAAG
>CALARM010000976.1 GCA_937888925.1 uncultured Synergistia bacterium
AATATTTTTAAGAGGTTTTTCGCTGACAACCGTTACCTGTACATTACCTTCTGCCTTTTCAGTAAGTATGACATTGATATTTTTCCCGTTCTTTCCCTCTTCCATAGTCCATGTCTGAAGTTTATCGCTTTTTACTTCAAGAATTTCCACATCTTTCGGTGCAAGAAAGTAAAAACTATCTGATTTGCCCCGGACTATTGAAAGATTTATCTGACTGACAATCTGAACTGCGCCGACACTGACAGAAACAAGGTGATTCACAGCGGCATAAATTCTGGGTTTTACATTTACCTGAGTATTTTTATTACCGGTTGCCGTTGTAAGAGACCAGGACACCTGTGCCGAATCACCAGCAGGGAGAGTTCCTTTAAAAATACTTCTGTTTTCTTCTACAGAAGTTGCTCCTCCCATGGAAGGATTGACCTGTATATTTATGCCTGTAGAAGGTACTGAAATCTTCAGATTGGATGAAGAAGAAGGGGGAAGGAGCAGGGTGGAAACAGTAGTATTACCGGATCTTTTTGAAGAAACAAGATAGGTAAAGGCAAGACTGTGTCTGCCGGCACCTTTATGGATAATTGTATATTTTCCGTCTTTTGTATATACTGGCATATCGGCACCGTCTACCTTTACTTCATTAAGAGCTGCCTGTGTACCTATAATGGAAATTTCATTCCATCCGCCATGAAAAGAACTGAACATAGTGTTGCATTTAACTTTAAGAGAATCCTTCCCTGCCGTAACAGAGAGATCGGCAGTGCCGAATACGAGAGTTACAGGGGGAGGGGGCACAGAGGGCGGAGCAGGTTTATTGTTTTTATTCATAAGCTGCAGAAACTGCTCCAGGGGCACAGTAACCTGTCCCTGTTTGCCCTGCTCCTGTGCTATTGATGCAGAGGCAAAACTCAAAATGATAATGGTAATCAAGAAAATCTTTAAAATTTTATTCATAATAAAATTCCTCCTTTATGATTTTCTCAATAGTCGCAAAGAATGAAAATTTATTCCCTCTAATTATTTTTTCAGGAGGATTTTTCAGTTTTTATAGATTATAGTGTATTTCATAACTTATTAGAATTCAAGTCGTCGTGACGCGTAACGCGACGGGTTTAATCCCAGCGCATCACGCATTAAACTTTACGCATTACGAGGTCATTATGTATGGATAATTATAAACCTTATTTAAATGGCCTGCAGGGAAGCTCTGACAATTTATAGACCTTATTATTTTTCATTATACATAATTGATGTATACCTTTTTATAACATATAATATAAGTGTATAAATTGTATATATAAAAAGGGTGTAATAACATGCAATCAATAAAACAAGGCATTTATTTATGAAAATGATGAAGTTTTATGCTCCACTGTCTATTCATTTTCATATTTGGTTGTGACCGATACGGTCATGCCTGTTAGTTACCATTCACTATTCACTAATTATAGATTTATTGAATTGAATGTGATTTTTATACAATCTTATTGCATTATAAGCTTATAACATGTATAATAATTCAGATTTTATCCCCTTTAATTTAAGCGTAAAGGAAAATTCATTTTTTATGGCGTAAAATAAAGCTTTAAATAAAATCTTATCCGGTTCTCTGAAATATTTATCAAAGGAGTTGCATTTAACATGTTAGCAAAAGAATTAAGAAGAAAATATATAGATTTTTTCAAAGAAAGAAATCATGCCGAAATTCCCGGAGCACCTCTTATTCCGGAAAATGATCCTACAGTGCTGTTTACTACTGCAGGCATGCATCCTCTTGTGCCTTTTTTAAAAGGCGAAACACATCCGGCAGGCAAAAGGCTTGTAGACTGCCAGAAATGCCTCAGGACAGATGATATAGATGAAGTAGGCGACACAATACATCTCACATTTTTCGAAATGCTCGGCAACTGGTCACTGGGTGATTATTTCAAAGAAGAAGCCATAAAAATGAGTTATGATTTTTTAACAGGAGTACTCGGCTTTCCTTCTGAAAGACTATCTGTTACAGTATTTGGAGGAGACAGTGATGCTCCGAAAGACGAAGAAGCTTTCTCCATATGGAAATCAGTCGGCATACCGGAAGACAGAATTTACTTTTTCGGTAAAAAACAGAACTGGTGGGGGCCTGCAGGGCCGTCCGGCCCATGTGGGCCTGATACAGAAATGTTCTATGATAGCGGCAAAGA
>CALARM010000977.1 GCA_937888925.1 uncultured Synergistia bacterium
TCTCGGCGCAATAGCAAAAAGTAAAAATTTCTGGAAAGGCTTCGATAAAGGAACTATTATCTGTAATGTCATGGACATAATGAAATCCTTCGGACTTCCTCAGAGGCCGGAAAAGTTACAGGCTTTTCTGGACGGGAAACTTTCTCAGAGAGATAAAGAATGGAATAACTAATTACCGTAACAGATAAAAGGATATCTGTAAAAAGCTTCTGCCTGGCAGGCTCTGGAGAAGAAAAATTAGTTTTTTATATAGAATTAAAAATTAAATAAGGGTTAATTTATTGTCTGTAAAACAAATTAAATAAGGCAAATTATTTTTCTTCGTAAGAGCCTGTCAGGCAGAAGCTGATAAAATGGTTACTAATTTACCTGGAGCGGTACCAATCGTGAAGAATTAAGAGAAAAAGATTTTATTAAATGCTCATACTCAGGTCAGATGATGTTTTGCTCCCGTCACGCGTCACGATCTGTATAAATCATTTTTATTTATCAGAATTTCTATTGCAGTATGTGCTTCCATATTTGAAACTATGGCAACCCTTGCAGAACAGAGTCCCATAGTCATATCGCTTTTCCCGTCACCGCAGAAATAAATGTTTCCTATTTTTGTTACCTTCAGGTCATCGAATCTGCCGAGACCTGAGAGGCCGTTACCGCATACCACCGGTTTGCCGGGGAAGCTTCTGCACCATGACTCTATAAGCCATTTTTTCCTTTCAGCCCTGTCGAAGGCTTCTATGAGCAGATCGGCAGAACCGAATAGATCTGGCACATTCTGCGGAGTTATCTCACAGGTATGGGTAATAAGTTTAACCTCCGGATTTATTGCTTTAAGATGGACCGAGAGTGCTTCAACTTTTTTTTTGCCAGTATCTGATTGAAAGAAAAACTGGCGGTTCAGATTTGATTTTTCGACTGCATCAAAATCTACCAGGATTAAAGTTCCGATACCGGCTCTTACCAGTGATACTGCCGCATTGGAACCGAGTCCGCCGCATCCTGCTATACCTATACAGGATTTCTGAAGTATTTCCGTTGTGCCCGGAACGTTTCGAGTAAATATATCCATTCTGTTTAATCTCTCCATTCTATATATAAAAATTTCTTCATTTTTCAATAAAAGTCCTTCTTTGTTATGCGATAAGAAAAACCTGCTAAAATTTAACATGTTTTTAACATTATCGGTAGTCCTAAAGAGATAGTGGTAAATTAATATTTACCTATAAACCAGAGAATCATTATAATGATGTATAAACATCCATATGGCTCCTATATGATTTTCAACCTTTTTTGAAAAAGAAAGAGTCTTTCTTACCAACCTTGATACCCTTTGTCTCATTGTGCAATTAAACCTTTCAATATAATTTGTTTTTCCACTTTCCTTGCCAGATGGACGATGTTTTTTAGAAGGAAAAATTTCCCTGTAAGATGACCATTGTTACAAAAAAAATAACAGGTGATAGTTAACCCATCACCTGTTATTCTTCATTCTTTATTCCTGATAATCTTTGACAATCTCCACAAGTTCCGGCAGATCGATACCCAGTTCTCTGAGTCTTTCTATTTTAGGCACTCCATTATTTGTCCAGCCTCTTCTCTTATAGACTGCATCAGTTACTTTTTCATACTGATCTTCACGATATTTCCTGAGTATTGCCATTTTCTCTTCAGTAGACTTACCTTCCGTCTCTACCCCCAGGATCTCTCTGAGCTGTTTATCATATCTTTCCGCTCTGGACTCATATTCTTCCTTTGTAACAGGCCCTTTAGAACGATAGCACATTGTATCATGTTCTCTTGTACCGAATCCCAGCATAAGGTTCATGATCCTCTGGAAATTATAGGCTCTTGCCGACTGGTTTAACATCTTTTCTTCATCAAGTGGGTCTCCTGTCATACCTTCGAAAAATTTAAAATAATTATTTACATGATCGGGAATCTTGGCGGCTTCCTTTTCAAATTTATTATCTGCCGGCACAACGTCATTCCATATAATCTTACAGAGTCCCATAAGTCCGAACCATGTTCTCCAGAGAGGGAAATAATAAAGTGCTTCCGCTTTATCTTCAAAACTGGGTATCTGATTGTTTACCATATCCATGAATATAAGCCATGCTTCATCATGCTGGGGGCCTTTCAGGGTAAGGCCGTATCCTGCCTGCTGGGCAAGGGATTCCTTTGTAACATATTCCGATATTTCAAGCCCTTTCGACTCGGTGCTTATATCCAGAAGGTATTGTTCGTCTGCACCGTATTCTCTTACCCATTTGTTTCTGAGCCATCTGATACCCTGGCCTACATCAACGCCGAAACCTTTCCCTTCTGCCATCTGATGCAATATCTCCAGCACTTCGTTACATGCTCCGAAATTCAGTTTCAACCCTCCCGTATGGGTTTCATTTATGACGCCTGCTTCAAAGGATTCCATGACAAAAGCTATTGTCGTGGCAGCAGAGATTGTATCAATGCCGTATGTATCACAGTAGAAATTGAATTCTACAAGAAAATCTCCGTCAAAACATCCCATATTGGCAGCACCTGCGGCTGTTTCGTATTCCGGCCCGTCAACACAGACTTTCTGACCTTTATAGGGGCCGGTTTTTAATAGAAACCCGTCTACAGCTTTTGCACATGCCATGGAACATCCTTTCCAGCATCCGTCTGCCGTACCCTGGGTAAAGTATTTTGCCTTTAACATTTTTGAGTCTATTTTATATACTTCAGGGTGGCTTCCGTATCTATAATTATGAACAGGCAGCAGATCATAGGCATTCATTACATCTACAATATTTGCAGTTCCTACTTCCCTCATTCTGTTCTGAGATTTATCAAGAGTTGCCATTTCTGCATTTATTTTCATGCCATGATCCCTTATCATGATAGGATCAGCCGGGTTGTTCAGATCGTCTATTATCTGAATGGCCCCTGTAGGACATACATAGGCACAGGATGTACAGCCTATACAGTTATGGTCCATTTCGTAGAAAGGCATAGTCAGATGTCTTTTTATGCCCCGGCCCGCAAAATCCAGTATTTCTTCCATCATAAATTCTTTACAGGCTTTTACGCAGTGGCCGCACAGAATACAGGCTTTATCGTTTTCTTCCGTGAGAGGACTTTTGAAACGGGATTCCGTTACACCCAGCCTTTTAGCCATATTCTGTATTAAAGGTACATTGGGCCATCTGCCCAGATACATTTCAATGAGAATTTTTCTGTGATTTTTGA
>CALARM010000978.1 GCA_937888925.1 uncultured Synergistia bacterium
AGAGCAGAGGAGATGTAGTAAGTGTAAGTAATTTCCCCTTCAAAACCTCTGAATATGATATTATGCGTAAAGAGATGTTAAGTGCTCCAGTAGGAGAAAGACCGGGCAACAAAGGCAGTCTCCCTGCAGTAAACAAAGCAGTAGTTGCATGGGCGGCAGCAGGTACAGTACTTATTCTGTTAGTAATATTCGCAATGTTCCTTGCAAAACAGAAGAAGAGCAACAAAGAGAAAATGCAGCTCCATCTCACAGCAGGTCCCGGTTCATCAATCAATCCTATTTCCGACCTGTTAAGTGACAAGAGCGGAAGGACTGTAGCACCATCATCCAATAATACTACAGTATCGTGTGATCAGCTTACCAGAATGGCAAAAGAAAAGCCAAACAAAGTAGCCGAGTTATTAAAGACATCATGGATGTCAGAGAAATAAGCAGTTAGTTAGCGAGGAAGTGTTTATATAGTGGGATTAAATCTCAGTGCAAAGCAGAAAACAGCAATTCTCATAGTATCTCTCCCTCCGGAGGTATCGACTCAGATTATGCGAGAGTTCTCTCCGGAACAGACCCAGGAGATAAGTGCGGAAATTGCAAAGTTACCCAATGTATCTTCTGATGTAAGAAATGCTGTTATAGATGAGTTTTTTTCCCGTTCTTCTGCTCCATCTGATATGATGGCAACCAATATTATGGGAGGCGGAGCTGCAAGCTTCGCCGAACAGGTCCTTCAGGAAGGACTTACCGAAGTAGAAGGTAAAGACATAGTCAGTGCCAGCAAAAGACCTCTTGGTTTCTTAAGACAGGTTGAACCGGAAGCTATAGTTTCTCTCTTAAAGAGAGAACATCCTCAATCGATAGCTCTGGTTCTTTCTTATTTAGAGGCAAAACAGGCTTCAGATGTGCTCAGACGTTTATCTGCGAGCCTCCAGACTGAAGTGGCAAGAAGACTGGCTGAAATACAGAAGGTAGATCCTGATGTACTGGTTGAAATAGAAAGTCTGTTACAGAACAGGCTGAAATTCCTCATAGATGGAGGGGGAGATTACGGGGAAGCTGACGGAAGAGAAGTATTGTTGAATATCCTCAGCAAAGCAGATAAGAGTACAGAGGAGAGAATTCTTACAGGACTTACAAGAAAAAATCCCGGACTTGTAAGGGATCTGAAAAGAAAACTCTGTGATTTTGATGATCTGCAGCATATCAATGATGAAGGACTGAGAGAAGTAATTCGTCTTGCAGATACAAGAGATTTAATTTTAGCACTTAAAGGAGCAGATCAGCAGATAGTAAAAAGAGTATATAGATGTATGGCTCCTGAAGCGGCAAAAGCCCTTAAAGAAGATATGGATGCCCTCCCTTCCGGAAGGGTTGATGAAGATCAGGTCAGAGCCGCACAGCAGGAAATAAGAAATATACTCAGAAATTTAGTATCACTCGGAAAAGTAAGGATTGCTTCTTAATTAAAATAAAGGCGGTCAGGTGGTTGGATTCTGACCACCTGACCGCCTCTATTTTCAGGTGAGGTTTTTTATGAATAATAACATGAACAATCAGAAAAAGATAATAAAATTTACAAAACCCACTTCAGATCCTCTGGTAATAGGAGCAGGAGGTGGAGTTAAAACTGTAAAGAAAGAAACTCCTCCCCCGCCCCAGCACAGGGGTCAGCTTATTATAGGCGCCAGAGGGGTGGTAAAACCTGCCGAAATTCCTCAGCCCCACCAGCCGGAAAGAAAAGAAGAACCTGTTCACGATAGACCGCAACAGTTTCAACAACAAATACAGACTATGCCCCAGGTACATGAAGGTGATGTGTCTCCTTCTGCCCAGCCTTCAGGCAATCAGGGCTTAGATCCTCTTGCTGCCAGAACAATCAGAATAGAAAAAGTAGCAGAAGAAAAAATGGCAAGAGCGGAACAGATGCTAGAGGAAGCATCATCAAAAGAAAAATATGCAAATCAGCAATTGGAAGAAGCACAGATAAAAGCGAAAGAAATAGTAAAAGAAGCACAGGCCAAGGCAAAAAAACTGATAGAAGATGCAAAAGTATACTGTCAGCAACTTCAGGCAACTTCAGAAAGAGAAGGCTTTGAACAGGGTAAAAATTTAGGTGTTGAAGCAGGAAAGCAGGAAGCGGGAGCCATGATGCAGCAGGCCATGACCCTTATAAACCGCATACTTGAAGAAAGAAGAAAGGTCTACGAACAGGTAGAACCGCAGGTGGCAGATCTTGCTTTGAAAATTGCAGAAAAAATCATCAATACCGAAGTAACACTTAACAATGAAATAGTTTTAAATCTAATAAAATCAAATCTGGATAAAATAAAAGACAGAGAAGAAATTATAGTACGTGTAAGTCAGGATGATTTTCCCTATGTAAAAGAACATGAAGACGAACTGAGGAAAATCCTGGAAGGAGTAAAGAAATTCCGTATAGAGGCAGACGGTGTCGTCGACAAAGGCGGCTGTATGCTGGAAACAAATCTGGGTAATCTTGACAGCAGAATAGAATTTCAACTGGAAATAATGAAGAGAGCTTTTGAACAGAACATGAATGGGTGAAAAGTGAAAAGTGAAAAGTGAAAAGTGAAAAGTGAAAAGTGAAGGGTGAAGGGTGAACTGGTCACTGGTAACTGGTCACTGGTAACTGGTCACTGAAAAAGGAGGAGATTATAATGGATATACTTGAAAATTTAACGCCTCCGGAAATAAATCTGAAGAAATATTATGATATTGTAAATGATACAGTTCTGGTAAAAGAACATGGAAAGGTACAACAGATTGTCGGTATAGTTATAGAATCGGAAGGCCCCGGAGGAAATGTAGGAGAAATATGTTATATTTACCCTAAAGATAAAAGTAAGCCACCTCTGAGATCGGAGATTGTAGGTTTCAAGGGAGGCAGAGTATTGCTTATGCCTTACGGAGAACTGACAGGTATAGGCCCGGGATGTGAAGTAAGAGCAACAGGGACAGTATTACAGATAGAAGTAGGAGATCAACTGATTGGCCGTATTATAAACGGTCTTGGAGAACCGATTGACGGTAAAGGTCCTATAAACAGCGGTAAATTTTATCCTATATATAATGATCCTCCCAGTCCATTTGTACGCCCCCCTATTGCTGATCCCCTGCCTACAGGATGCAAACTCTTCGATGCTTTCCTTACCTTTGGCAAAGGTCAACGGCAGGGTATATTTGCAGGAAGCGGTGTAGGAAAAAGTACTACTCTTGGTATGATAGCAAGAGAAACTGCTGCAGACATAAATGTATTGACTCTTGTAGGAGAACGTGGCCGTGAGCTTCGAGATTTCGTGGAACATGTTTTAAAAGAAAAAGGTATGGCACGATCTGTTATTGTTGTGTCTACTTCTGACAGACCGGCTCTTGAAAGAATTAAATGCTGTTTTACAGGTACAACTGTATCTGAATATTTCAGAGATCAGGGTAAAGATGTTATGATGATGTTAGATTCTGTCACACGTTTTGCCATGGCACAGCGTGAGATAGGTCTTGCAGTAGGTGAACCGCCTGCTACAAAAGGTTATACTCCATCTGTATTTGCAATGCTCCCCAAATTACTTGAAAGGCCCGGCACTGCTCCTGTAGGAACAATTACAGCCCTTTATACAGTCCTCGTAGACGGTGATGATATGGATGAACCTATAGCAGACTGCGTACGTTCCATTCTGGACGGTCATATTGAATTAAAAAGAAAACTTGCGGCAAGACAGATATTCCCCTGTATAGACCTTGGGCCCAGTGTAAGCCGTCTCTTTGGTGAAGTAACAACAGAAGTACATAAAAAAGCTGCAGGTGCCTATCGTGAAGCATGGTCACTTTATGAAAACGCAGAAGATCTTATAAGTATCGGCGCCTATAAGCCTGGAGGAAATCTGAAACTGGACTGGGCTGTAAGAAATTTTGACCGTATGGTAGAATTCAGAAAACAGAGAGTAACAGACAGATGCCCCTTTGATGAAACCATACAAAATCTTGCTGCTCTTATGTCTTCAGACGGAAGTCCATGGTATAATAAATAGTGAAGAGTGAAGAGTGAAGAGTGAAGGGTGAAGGGTGAAGAGTGAAGGGTGAAGAGTGAAGAGTGAAGAGTGAAGAGTGAAAAGTAGGGGCAAAAACTGTGTTCGCCCGGTGAAGAATTGAGAGAAGACTTATAATTATCTGGAAAGTGTCACATTCACTGCTTACAGTTATTAAATTAAGGAGCTGATAGCTTGTCGCTGATAGCCGATAGCTAAAATTATGGGTTTTAAATTTAAAATGCAGAAAATACTCGATCATAAAATAGATATTCTGGATGATGAAAAAAAAGAACTTGCCAGAAGAAATAAGTTATTACAGGAAGCTATTAACAGACTTGAAGAATTAAAACAGATGATAGTAAACCTTCAGGGTGAGCTGAGGGGTATGTATGTAGGACAGATAAGTCAGAAAACACTGTCACAGATAGAATTATACAGAGCCCATATAAAAGATATAAGAGAAAGACAGATACCACAGCAGCAGATTGTTATACAGCAGCGTCAGTTGGAAGTAGAAGAACAGAAAGAAGTATTAAGACTCGCCCATATGGAAGTAAAAAAATTCGAAAAACTTAAAGAAAAACAGGCAGAAGAACATAAAGCAGAAGTAAAAGCAGAGGAAATAAAAACTACAGATGAGATTGCAGGGATAAAGGCAGCAAGAAAGATGATTATGAAAGAATAAGCAATAAAAAGCTGAAAAGCTGATAGGTGAAAAGCTGACTGCTATATTACAAAAAGTTAACATTTCGTTAAAGGTTTTGTAACAAAGGACTGATAAAATAACAATAAAAGATAAATTTTTTTAAAAGGAGGCTTTTAACAGTTAAAAAAGTTTCAGGAAAAATTATATAAATAATCTAAGAAAACTAAATTTTCAACTGATGGCTAAAGCCGGGTTAAATAAGGTAAATTCTTAGATAAGTAAATGATTGATAGTAAAGACCGAATTTTACTGGTAAGGTAATCAAGAGTTTACAAATATCAATAAAGAAAGGAGAAAGTTGAAATAACGTAATCAAAAGCGATCATGATTTATGTAATGTTTACATAATAATGAGATCGGATAAGAACCTTTTTGGTTAACGTTGTTTTTATGTAGGTTTACGTGATATCACCTGAATTTACATAAAAATAAATCAACGGTAAGAGTTATGTCGTTCATGGATAGAATACAGAATATTGAGAGCAGGTTTAATTCCATAGAAGCCCGTTTTAATCCTGAAGCAACAAAACAGAAGACTGTATCTACAGGCCAGGAATTACAGGGTCAGCAATCCTTTTCTCAGGTCTATCAGTCTATGACGCAGACAGGAGGAACACAGGTTAATTATAACCAGATGCAGATGGGATTTAATCCTTCTATGGCTGCCACTACAAGTGCCAATGGCAGTGAAAATCAATATGACCAGTATATCAATGCTGCTGCC
>CALARM010000979.1 GCA_937888925.1 uncultured Synergistia bacterium
TCCTGAGATGTGATACCACACTTCCTCCTCTCTGGCTCATACCATGCACTTCAGAACCGATAAAAGGAAGGTTATTCTCTCTGGCAATAAAAGCAAGAACTTTTGTTAAAAAAAGTACCCCCTGACCTCCGAGGCCTGTAATTATAAATTCATGTTCCATAAAAATCTCCTTTTTCAGTGACCGGTCTTTTACAGTGAGCAGTGAGCAGTTATCAGTTATATAGTATTCATCACTCATTATTTGCTGGTCACTGGTCACTGGTCACTGGTCACTGGTCACTGGTCACTGGTCACTGTCCCGATCGCTCCGAAAGGACATACATTCATATCTGCACAGACACCGCAGTCTATACAGATATTTCTGTTTATATATACCTTACCTTCATTAAAGACAAGGGCCGGACATTCAAAAGATTTGATACAGTATCTGCATGATGTGCATGCATCTGTTATATAAACTTTTTTCACTGAAGGTTTTCTTTTCTTTTTTGTATGAAGAATACAGGGGTGTTTTGCTATTATAACAGCAATTCCTCCGTCTTCTCTCATAGTATATTCCCCTGCTTCTTTAAGGGCAGAAATAAAACCGGATAGTTCATATGGATCCAGTTCCTTTATATATGTTACGCCACATCCCCTTACAAGCTCAATTAATGGGATAGGATTTCCTGTATTTCCGTCAGGAAGTTCTCCTGTTCCCGCAGTGGGTTGCATACCTGTCATGGCAGTTATACTGTTATCAAGTATAACAAGAATAAACCTTGCTTTATTGTAAACACCGTTCAGCAGACCGGATGTTCCTGAATGGTAGAAGGTAGAATCCCCTATAGTAGCAATAACAGGTTCTTTAATTCCATCCTGATGATAGGCCTGATAGAAGCCTGTTGCCATAGTGATTGACGCCCCCATATCCAGTACAGTATCTACGGCACCAAGGTTTATACCCAGGGTATAACAGCCAATATCACCTGTATATATGGCCCTGGGAAAAGCTTTCTTTATGGCAAAAAAAGCTGCTCTGTGGCCACATCCCGGACAGAGGGCAGGTATGTGAACAGGTAATTTCATGGATTCCATAGAAGATTTAATGAAAGTAGTGAAATCACTATCATCTTTCAATTCTTTATTCCATACGGACTTTACAGAAGAATATATAATCTCCGGCGTGAGTTCACCTTCTCCCGGTATATGGCCTGTAAAACGGCCGAGAATGTTTTTCTGGGTTTTTATCTGCATTTCTATAACCGGTTCTGCATCTTCTATTATAAGAATCTGCTTACATCTGACACAGAAATCTAAAACAGCTTTTTCCGGGAATGGATATGGTACACAGAGCTTAAGAACAGGTATAACAGTGTCTAAAGACAGTTCCTGTAAAATATCTTTTAATATGGAATAAGAAACTCCTGAAGATATTATGCCAAGATCAAAAGAATTTCCCTCCAGAGTCACAGAGGTTAAATCCTTATCATGTAAAATGTCTTCAGCAATACGGACAAGTTTTTCATTCAATTCCCTGTGAAGTTTATATCTATACTTAGGAGTGGCAGCCCACCTGGAAGGATCTTTTTTGAAAGAAGCTTTTCTTTCAAAATGTTTTACAGGGCCGGTTTTAATACTGGCCAGGGCATGACAGATCCTTGTAGTGGAACGGACTATAACAGGTATCTCATATTTTTCCGACATAGCAAAAGCTTTTTCTATAACATCATGGTCTTCCTGAGGATGGGACGGGTCAAAAACAGGAACATGGGCAAACATGGCAAAAAAGCGACTGTCCTGCTCCGTTTGAGACGAATGGGGCCCGGGGTCATCACAGGAAACTATAATCATGCCTCCCTTAACACCTGTATAGGCGGAACTCATAAGAGAATCAGAAGCCACATTAAGTCCTACCTGTTTCATAATTACACATGAACGTTTCCCTGTAAGACTTGCTGCATAGGCATTATCAAAAGCAACCTTTTCATTTACAGACCATTCGATATATGTACCGAGGTCCAGAGTCTTTTTATATCTTACCACTTCAGGAAGTATTTCAGAACTCGGTGTGCCGGGATAAGAATAAACCAGATGACAGCCATTTTCTACAAGGCCTCTTGCTATTGCTCCGTTACCCAGTAAAATTTCCTGTTCTGTCATATGTTAAAACACATCGGATCCGCCTGTGTCAGGCATGAGGAATCCGTCTCTTTCTTCATATCTTTCATAAGAAATTACATTACCGGTTTTCTTATCAATTCTGGCCTCTTCAATATCCCTGTAACATGGAAATTCCTGATACATATCATCTTTTCTATAACTCAATATTCCTTCTTCTTTATTATCTTTATAACTGTAATTTACACCGACTCCGTCTGGCTTATCATAATTGACGGTTATAAACATGTCGTCAGTATGTTTTGTTGCAGGATCAAACTGCAATTTCCCTGTATATTTTTTCATTTTTTCCGTTCCTCCGAGATCGGAAAAATTTAATTCTACAACACCTCTTGCACTGTTTAAATCCACCTTATCGTCAATATCAAAAGGCTGAACTTTTTCACTTACTGCCTGAAACTCGGCAACAAGTTTTTTCGCCGCCTGAAAATTTGTATTGACTCCTGTTTTTCCTATATCCATTTTAACATCTCCTTATTTCGTACATCTTCTGCTATTATCAG
>CALARM010000980.1 GCA_937888925.1 uncultured Synergistia bacterium
ATGTTACTGCTACTTATTGCAATTCTCCTTACTCCTGTCTTCGCGGCAGAAGCTTTTACCGATAGAGATTATCCTCTTGCAGGAATAACATTCAATGACAGTCTTGAAAAGGTAAAAGTACTGCTCGGCCACCTCACCCTGGTAGACTCCTATGTAAATGAAATAGCTGCCTGTGAGGTCAAAGTCTATAAAGCAAAAGACGTAAAAATATCGATAGCTTCAATAGATGAAGGTAAAGTGTGGTCTGTAGAGGTTTTCTCTCCGAACTATCCTACTATAAGAGGTATAAAAGTGGGGAATTCAAGTAAAAAAGTAATAGAAAAATACGGAAACCCTGAATATAAAGATCCTTTTGAAGATAAAAACGGGAAAACTTATGAATACTGGACCTATGAAAATACGGAGAAGATGAGAAGACTGGTATTCAAGATTGATAAAACAAAAAATGTCGTATCATCGATAACTTCTGCAATGATTATAGATTAAAGGATGGTGTAAAATGGAAGAAACCTATAAACCTCTTCCCGAAGAAGATTATTGCCTGGCAGATTTAAACCTGATGGATTCTATGGAAAAAGTGACATCAATTCTGGGAGAGTTGACCTTTACAGGCAGCTATATAAACGAAATGTCAGAATATACGGTTAATATATACCGTGGACAGGGAGTGATTCTTGAAATAGCTTTATATCCTGTAGAAGAACAAATTGACTATCATTTATGGTCTGTTGAGGTTTTAACGCCGGACTACAGTACTTCCCGCGGTATCAGAACAGGAGACTCTATTTATGAAGTCTCAGAACAATACGGAGAACCTTCCCATAAAGGTACCATTCCGGATAAAGAAACGGGATACGATTATCTGTACTGGGATTATGAAGATATAGAGAATAAAAGAAATCTTGTCTTCAAAATAGATAACGATCAAATAATCTCTATAATGATCTGCATGATTCTTGATTAAATACTGGCAACAGTCATGACCATGAAGGAGAAAAATTTATTTAATTTAAGGAGAAGGGAAGTCTATTCATGAAATTCAAAAAAATTGCAGTAATCTTTCTATCTTTATTAATTCTACTCTATAACTCATCCTGTGACAGTGTGGAAGGGCAGATAAAAAACGGGCACAGATATTTAAGTGAAAAACAATATGATAAAGCCGGGGAATGTTTCGATAAAGCACTGAAAATGAATCCGAAATCTTCCAACGGATGGTATGGGAAAGGGTTATTTCAGTATACAGGACAGAAATACGATGAAGCTCTGGAAAGTTTCTCTAAATCCATAGAATATGATGAAAAAAATATAAAACCATGGAACGGCAAGATAATGGTATATCAGGTTAAATCTTTGCTGACACCTGAAAAAGAAAAAGAATATTATGAAGAAATGATAAAATGTTTTGATGAAATAATTAAAATAGACGGTAAAAATATAGCTGCTATTACCGGAAAAGGTAACGTTTTCTGCAGTATGGACAGATATGAAGAAGCACTGAAATGTTATGATGATGCGCTCGGAATAGACAGCAAAAAAGTAGATCTCATAGCAGGGAAAGCCTATATACTGTGCAAAGAAAATAAATATGAAGAAGCGCTGAAATGTTATGATGAAGCTCTGGCCCTGGAACCTGGTAATGAAAAATGTAATACAGCAAAAAAACAGGCATTATGCGGCATGTGGAATAAAAAAGGCATGGATTTATTCAATGAGAAAAAATATAAAGATGCAATAAAGTGTTATGATGAAGCATTAAAGATAGATCCGGAAAATGAAGAATCCATTAAAGCCAGAAACCGGGCAAATAGCGAGATTTTTCACACGGAAGGTCTGACTTTATACGGAAAGAAAAAATATAAAGAAGCAATAAGTTGTTACGATAAAGCACTGAAACTCTATGAAGAAGAGAAAACCCTGTGGTACGATAAAGGCAACGCTCTTTATTCTTCAAAACAATATAATGAAGCACTGAAACAGTATATTCAGGCAACACACATAGACAATAAATTTGCCTATGCTTACTGTGCCATGGGAAATACATATCTTATGCTGGGAAGGTTTCAGGAAGCACTTCAGAATTATGACAGAGCCAGGGAATGCTCACCGAAGGATAAATATATACAGGAATGTTATAAGAACGGTGAAAAAGAATGGTTTCTCAAATCAATAAATGGTTTTACTTGAAGGTAAGACATTTGAAGATGTAGGCTTCAATAGTGAAAAGTGAAAAATGAATAGTGAATAGTGAATATTCTGTGATAAATTTCTTTTTCCATTGCATAAGAATTACCTGTCA
>CALARM010000981.1 GCA_937888925.1 uncultured Synergistia bacterium
TTATCCAGGATGGTAATATCAATACGGGCTGTATCTTCACCGTTTGCATCAATCATGGAAGGTCCTGAAAGTTTCATATAAGAATTTTCCCTGTCAGGGAGGCTCTGCGTGAAGGTTATTTTTAAATTTTCGGCAAGTATCTTACCTGATGTTTTATCTACCACTGTTATAAAGGTTTCGCCGGGAATATATGAAGCAATTTCCCCTCTCATAATACCGGGTTTAAAAATAAAGGGTTGATTGATTTCATCATCATCAGGCCTGGAAGAAGAAATTAATATATTTTCTTTAACTGAATTCACTGAACTGTCAGGCATGGTGATATCTACAGAGGCCACTTCTCCTGTAGCCAGAGAAGAAGGATTTATTGAAATTACGAAAGGAATTTCAGTTGTTCCGGCAGAGGCAGTTACAGGTATGGAAGATAATCTTTCAATTATCTCCCGGGCTTTATTTATATTAATGGAATTACCGGAATGTTCAACTATTTTATTTAAAATCTTTATTGCATCAGGTATGAGTCCCATTTTTTCATAACAGTATGAAAGGGAAAAAAGAATTTCTTCATTTTCGCTGTCAAATTCCTGAGCTTTTTTATATTGAAAACTGGCTTCCAGATATTCTCCTTTATCTTCATAAATTTTACCTTCCCTGATAAATTCCAGTGATTTCTTTTTATTTTTGATTTTCACCAGGGCTTCTTTCATATCTTTTACTGTAGAAAATCTGTCCTCTATTTTCATTTTTACCGCATGAAGGATTACATTGGATAGATCTTCCGATATGGCAGGATTAAACTTACTGGCAGGAGGGAAAGTAGGAAACTTCTCTTCCGGATGTACTTTAGTAAGGAGGTAATCCATTGTTACCCCCAGAGAATAAATATCAGACCTGGGTTCTGCCTTACCCATCCACTGTTCGGGAGGAGCATATCCTTTCGTCAGGAGAGCATGAATGGTGGTTTTATTTCCTCCTTCGAAGACTCTCGCTATACCGAAATCTATAAGTTTTATCTCCTCTTTTTCATTGATCATAATATTTTCCGGTTTCAAATCACGAAACACAACAGGCCTGGGGAGATTATGAAGATAATCCAGCACATTACAGATAGTAATACCC
This sequence comes from uncultured Synergistia bacterium, assembly GCA_937888925.1. The sequence goes on from CALARM010000981.1 coordinate 1,120, forward strand.
CAGTCAAGAACTGTATCTTCCGGGAAATATTCATCAGCAGGAAGTTTTCTCAGTCTATCCTTCAGGGTTTCACCTTTTATATATTCCATAACAAGGTAATGTCTTTTATTGGCAGTAAAAAAATGTGATATAGACGGTATATTGGGGTGATCTATTTTTGCCAGCATATTTGCTTCTTCTCTGAAACTTTTCTCTATTACTTCCGGGTCTCCCCCCTGTTCGTACATTTCCTTCATAGCCCAGAATTTACCTCTGAGCGTTGCGTCTTTTACCAGATATACAACACCAAATCCTCCTGCAGCAATACCTTTAACGACTATATAACGATCTTCCAGAACTCTTCCGAGAGATGCAAAGGCTCTGAGTCTTTTCAGAGTTTTTTTCTTATATTCTATTACCATGTATCTCTTACTTTCATGGACGAAAAAATCCAGCACTTTGGAAGAATCCGGCTTACTTTCTATAGACTCCATATTTTTGACAGTACTGGTAAACTCGTTCAACAGAGCAGGTTCTATTGTATCGTCTACATCTTCTTTTATTTCTTTCACGATACAATCTTCCTCGCTGGCTGTATCTCTCGCAAGATAAATAGTCCCTGAAAGATCATTGTCAAGAGCTTCGATTACCTTATATCTATTTTTAAGTAAATCTTCTGAATCATAATTAATGTCTGACATTTTTATCACCCCTGGAGGATCGTGACGCGTGACGCGTCACGGGTAAATTTCACCCTTCACTCTTCACGGCTCAAGCGTTTTTGGCGCATCTAAAACCTATAGTAGGCCCGAATTCTCCCGGAAATATCTTATTTCTAACAGGAACACCTATATCTTTTAATTCAGTGTTATAATCTCCCCCCCTGATGGCTATTTCCCTGTTTTCTTCCTCCGGAGGATAGGGCCCGTTGTAAGGATATTTTTCATAATAATCATCTGTCCATTCCCATACATTACCCAGCATGTTCATAACGCCATAGGGACTCTGACCTTCAGGGAAACTATCTACTGATACAGTATGGGATTTTGAACTTTCTTCACTGCATGTTCTGGATGGATCCCATTTTTTACCCCATGGATAAAGATGTCCTTCTTCTCCTCTGGCAGCTTTTTCCCATTCTGCTTCAGAAGGGAGCCTTTTACCGACCCAGTAAGCATAGGCATCTGCATCATCATAACTGATACCTGTGACCGGGTAGTATTCCTTACCGGCACTGAAATATTCCCTCCAGTTTCCTTTTGGCTCATAGCCTGTAACCCTTATAAAATCTTCATATTGAAAATTCGTAACAGCATATCTGTCGATATAAAAAGGCTCCACATGTACTTTGTGCATGGGATTGGCATCACATTCAATATGATCAACACCCATCCAGAAAGGCCCTCCCGGTATAAAGACCATATCTTCATCAAGAGATTGAGGGGTATTATGAGTGGTCTCTATTTTTTCTCTCCCATCTATAGAAACTTTCTTTTCTTTCGGCACCATAGGTACTTTACTCTGTTTAAACAATAATACTGTTTCAGA
>CALARM010000982.1 GCA_937888925.1 uncultured Synergistia bacterium
TAATCTGCAAAACTATGAATACAACAGAATTACTTAAAACAATACCTCTTTTTTCCAATCTGAAAGAGAAATATCTTCTGTCTCTGGCACAGAAAACCTGTGAAAAAAATTATCAGGAAGATACACTTGTATTGCAAAAAGGGGAAAAAAGCGGATTTCTCGGGATAATTCTATCGGGAGAACTTAAAGTTATACTTTTAAGCCCTCAGGGCAGAGAGGTAAATCTTGCCATATTAAAACCATATGAATATATAGGAGAAATGTCTTTACTCGATGATGAACCTCATTCCGCCACCGTTATAACATTGAAAAAAAGCAGACTCCTTATACTCCCCAGGGAAGCCTTCCAGGAAATTCTGAAAGAAAATCCTGAAATAACTCTTTTTCTGCTCAAACAATATGTAAAACTTGTAAGAAAACTCAGCGAAAGAATAGCAGATCTGAAATTTATGGATATATACCAGAGAACTGCAAAAAAACTGGCAGAAATGAGCATGGAAGGCAAAGAAGAAACCCTGGAAATAACCCATCAGGAACTGGCAAATATAGTCGGATCAAACAGGGAAAATGTTACAAGATCCCTTAATGAAATGGAAAAAAAACATATACTTTATATGCAGAAAGGGAAAATTGTTATAAAGGATCTTAATGCTATTAAGGGGATTTATAGCGAGTCGTGAGTCGTGAGCGATAAACAGTAATGTGTCACTGAACACCGGTCACTGATAACTGGTCACTGATAACTGGTCACTGCTCACTGATTTAAATCTTCTTTTTTAACTCTTCAATCCAGGTTTTCACTTCTTTTGTATCCTTTGCTTTCGGAAAAAGCTTTAAATAAGCCTGATAATGGTTTATGGCTCCCTTATAGTTACCTGCAAATTCATAATGGAGTGCCAGATTAAAATGGGCATTGCCATAAGAAGGGGAACAATTTACTGCCTGTTCATAGGCTTTAGTTGCAAGTTCATATTCTTCAAGTTTATCATAAACAAGGCCCTGATTGAAATAGGCATAGGGATAGTTTTTTTCAATCTTTACAGCTTCTTTGAATTTGTCCAGGGCCACCATGTAATCACCGTCGTGATAGAATTTTTCTCCCTCCATATCAAACAGATGAGCCGCCATATATTTTGCATCTTTTGCACCGGGAGAAAGAACTAAATAGTTTTTATAAGACTGGGCTGCACTCTGCAGATCTCCTTCCGATTCAAAAATAACTCCAAGGTTATACCATACGGCCGGAAGTTCATCATTTATGTAAATAGCTTTTTCATATTCATCTTTTGCAAGAGAATATTTGCCTTCCTTCATATATTTATTGCCCTGTTCTATGTAAATATTAAGACTGTTCGGATCTGGCTTATCCGGGGCAGCCGGAGTGATTGCAGGAGTCGCAGTTACAGTTATACCTGGTGTGGCAGAAGGAGTTTCCATTACAGCGGGAGTAATTGTCGGAGTAACAACAGGAGTTATGCTTACAGCGGGAGTAATTGTCGGCGCGATTGTCGGAGTAACAACAGGAGTTATGCTTGCAGAAGGAGTAATATCGGGAATAATTGTCGGAGTAACAACAGGCTCTAAAGTATTATCCTGTGCCATAGCTGGATAAAGGCAAACTACAAAAATCAAGAGACTCATAAAATATAACAGTTTATACATTAATATACTCCCTTCATATCGTGACGCGTGACGTGTAACCGGTGATTCGTAATACATGATGTGTTATATAAGTTGAGGGTTGAGAGTTAAAAGAAGCAGACTCTCAGCTATAAACTTTAAACTCCAAGCTCTAATTACCCTTCACTTTTCACTTTTCATTTTTCACTAATCACTACTCACTACTCTTCACTCTTCACCCTTCACTTTTCACTCTTCACTTTTCACTCTTCACTTTTTACTCATATTTCACTTTCACAAGAGACAATCCATGAGGCGGCAGGGTCGGCCCTGCCTGTCTCCTGTCTTTTGCTTCCAGTATTTGACGTATTTTCTCAGGCGAGAATCTCCCTCTTCCGACCTGAATTATCGTGCCTGTAAGAATTCTGACCATCATATGAAGAAAACCGTCTGCTTCTATTTCAAATATTACCAGATCTTCAGAACGATAGCAACGGAATAAATAAATTGTACGTATATTACTTTTCACCTCTCTGGAACTCGCTTTAAAAGAAGTAAAATCATGGGTTCCCGTAAATATTTTACATGATTCGTCCATAAGTTCCACATTCAGGTAATAGGGATAGAAAAAGGCAACATTTCTTAAAAACACTCCCCTGTAAGGACGGTTCAATATCTGATATTTATATCTTCTTCTTTTTGCACAGTAACGGGCATGAAAATTTTCGTCTGCCTCTTCGACTGATTTCACGGCTATATCAGGCGGAAGAAGTCCGTTTAAAGCCCTCTGTATCTGTTCAACAGTTCTTTCTGTGCCATGTTTAAAATTGATAACCTGTCCTGCGGCATGAACTCCCGCATCTGTACGGCCTGCACCGTAAATCTTTACAGGCTGCTGGAATATTACGAAAAGAGACTTTTCTATTTCGCCCTGAACAGTCCTGCCTTCTGGCTGTATTTGAAAACCATAGTAATCAGTCCCGTCATATTCTATTATGAGTTTAACATTTTTTTCCAATCTTACCGCTCACCATGCCTTATCTAAAAAGTAGACTGTAAATCTTCAAGCCGCCGAAAAACTGCACATATTCCACTCCTGCAACAAATAAAATCAGGAGAAATATAGCAATTACATCATTTACAGTTATCTTTAATTCCTTCATATGAGTTCTATATTTTCCGCCTCTGTAACATCGGGATTCCATAGCGAGAGCAAGTTCATCTGCTCTCCGAAAAGCGCTTATAAATAGAGGAACAAATACAGGTATGAGGTTTTTTACTCTTTTAACCATGCTTCCGCTCTGAAAATCCGCTCCTCTGGCAAGCTGTGCTTTTATTATTTTTTCCGTTTCTTCCATCAGAGTAGGTATAAATCTCAATGCAATGGTCATCATCATGGCAAGTTCATGAGAAGGAAAGCCTACTCTTGAAAGAGGAGAAAGCAAATATTCAATACCGTCTGTCAGTTCTATAGGTGATGTTGTAAAGGTAAGTAATGAAGAAAGCATTATAAGAAGTACAATACGGCATGACATCTGTATACTTAATTCAAGCCCTTCTTTACTTATCTGCAGGAAATGCCATTTCCATATAATCTCTCCCGGGATCATAAAAAGGTTGAGAACAAAGGTAATACAAATAAATAACAAAATCGGTCTCAGGCTTTTCAGAATAAATAAGGGAGAAATTCTGGCACAGATTATAACAAAAAAAACAAATAAAAAGGCAACCCCGTAAACGGTCAGGGTTTTTATGGTAAAAATAAAAACAATCATAATTGTAAGCATTATTATTTTAACCCTGGGATCAAGGCGATGAATTATAGATCTTCCGGGGATATACTGGCCTATTATGACAGATTTTAATATTTCCATTTATCAGTTATCAGTTATCAGTTATCAGTTATCAGTTATCAGTTATCAGTTATATTTATCACTGGTCACTGGTCACTGGTCACTGGTCACTGCTCACTGTTTTCCCTTCCCACCTTTAATTTTTTTAATCTCTTTTAAAGCCTCTTCCACTGTATAAATCTCTGTATTTACAGAAATCCCCTTTTCCTTCAGCCTGTGCATAAGACGGGTAATCTGAGGCACATCGAGGCTATATGTTTCAAGAGCTTCAACCTGTGAAAAAACTTCATTCAAAGTGCCCTGAAGTACAATTTTGCCTTTTTCCATAATAAAAACCCTGTCGCATAGAAGAGCGACCTGATTCATATCATGTGTGACAAGTATAACAGTTTTCTTATATTTTGTATGTA
>CALARM010000983.1 GCA_937888925.1 uncultured Synergistia bacterium
GAAGCCAAAATCTTCCTTTTTTACCGTAGAAGGAGAAACCTGAACGTCCATTCCTAACTGAATTGTCTTTGCATCATTATCTGATATAAATATGACGGCCTCAAGAGGGACATTTTCATTTTCCATTGTTATTACTATTGTTCCTTTTTGTACGTAATCGTTATTATCCACTCTCAGGCTTGTTATAATGCCTTTTGCAGGACTCTTTATCTCCGAGTAGAAAGCTATTTCTTTTTCAAGTTCTTTTATGTTTCTTTCCAGCTCTTTTATCTTTTCAGTATTTTTTTCCCCTGATTCTTTTTTATATTCTTCCAGAGCCTCTCTTGCAAAGATAAGTTTATATTCCCTTTCCGGATTTACCACTCTGGCAATTACCTGATTTGCTTCTACAATATCATTTAATTTTACCTTTACGTCTTTTACTATACCGTCATTCATAGCAACCAGTTCATGAAGTCCTCCCTGTGCAACAAGGATTCCTGAACCGCTTATTATTACAGGAAGATGGGCGGTAAATGCCCATATGAGAGATGAAATCACTATGAGCCCTGTAGCTAAAAGTGCTATCCACCCTTTTCTGTCTGTAATGATTATGAGTTGATCTAACTGTTCCGGCGATGAGAGTTTGGCCAGAGCTTTCTCCCGGAAAATACCTGTCTGTGGCATATAGTTTCTCCTTCCTGTTTTTTCTGACTCATGGTACCGCTCCAGAATTGAGTGAATAGTGATTGGTGAACAGGTTTTATTAACTCACTATTCACTCAATAAGAGGCTTTCCCTCCCGTTACGCATTACGATTCTCTTAATCAGGCAGTTTTATTTCATTCCCTTCTGAAACACCTGTCAGTATTTCTATCATTACATCATCACTTATACCTGTTGTAACCTCTACATCTGTGAGGGTTTTCTTTTCCGATACAAGGGTTACATAATTTTTATCATCTTTCTTCCAGACTGCCTGTACCGGTATCTGGAGAACATCTTTTCTTGTATCTACATAGATGTCTGCGTCGACACTCATGCCCGGATATAGTAATTCATAACGGGTTTTCCCGGCAGGTAATTCTTTTTCTGCAATTTTATCAAGTAATACTTTGATTTTTGTATTGAATGTCGGTATCTGCTGAACCTGAACTGCCTGTGGTGCCACATCGGTTATAAGTCCTTTGATATTGATCTGTTTATATGCCGCAGCATGTATTGTTACAGTCTGATTTTTCCTTATCTTTCCTACATCTGCTTCATCTATATTTGCTTCAGCGTAAATTTCACCGAGATCTGCAATAGTCATCAGCACAGTGCCTCCTGCAGTTGAGACCTGTGAGGCCACTACATCTCCTACGTTTACAGGTCTATTAATAATTATGCCGTTTACAGGAGAAGGTATTTTTGTCTTTGACAGATTATCAAAATCCTGTTTTCTCTGGGCTTCTGCTTTACTTAAATTTGCTTCCGAGTTTTTAATATCCGCTCCTTTCATACCTACCTGCTGATTGTTAACAATCTCCAGTTGCAGATTGGCCTCTGCTGTTTTTAAGTCTTTCATCGCAGTATCAACTGCTCTTTCTTTATCTGCAATATTATTTTTTGTCTGGTCTATTTGAGTCTGAAGATCTTTCTTTGCTTTTTCTACCTGGACCCTTGCAATAGCGATATCTTCTTCCCAGCTTCCTTCTACAGTTTTATCATAGTCTTCTTTTGCGCTTTCATAGGCAGCTTTTGCCTGAAGGTAGTCATTTTCCGCGCTGTCTACATCTTTTTTGGCTACATAGTATTTTTCATAAAGGGTTTTCTGCCTTTCAAATTGTATACTTTTATAGTTCATATCTGCTTCTCTGGACTGTACTGTTGCCAGTTTCTGTGCTATATCCTGTTTCCTTGAACCTGCAAGGGTTTTGTCCAGATTTTTTTGCTGTTGTTCCAGTGCTGTTTTATATTGTTCTATTTGAGCCTGTCCCAGTTTTTTCGCTTCTTCAATCTGCTGAATTGACTGATTGTAAGTTAATTTTGCTTTTTCCAGAGCAATTCTTTTTGTTTCTATTGTTACACCGTTATTATCTGCCGTATAATTTCTATCGAGTTCCGCTTTTTCCAGGAGAGCAATACTGCTTTTATATGCTGCATCTGATTGCAGGTAAGACTGTTTTTGCTGTTGGTCATCAATTATGGCAATTATAGTTCCTTTTGAAACGCTATCCCCTCTTTTATAGGGTAATGTGATGATTTTCCCTGATATTTCCGATTTTATGTCTATCTGAGTAGATGCTTTAATAGTGCCTGTAGTATTCACAATAACTTCCATAGTGTCTTTTTTTACTTTAACTGTTTTCCAGTTTTTCATGGCTTCTTTTTGTTTTTGCATACTGTTGTACTTAGAAAAAGCACATAACCCGATTATTATTAGTATTATTATGATTATAAAGTTTCTATATTTCTTCATGGCAGTTCCTCTCCTGTGGCTTTTTTGAATTTGGCGAGACTTATCTGATAATCATATCTGGCAGTTATTAAATTAATCACAGCTTTACTGTAGTCGTCCTGCCTGTTCAGTATATCCTGAAATGAGCCCACTCCGCTCGTATATTTTCCTTCTGCAAGTTCCATGTTAAATTTTGCCTGTTCTACCTGTATTTTATTCAGTTCTATTTTTGCCATATTTGTTTCGAGATCATTGTAAGCAGTTGTTACATCGGAAATTATTGTTCTTTTCTGTTTTTCTTTATCTGACTCATACTGGGCTCTTGTAGCTTCCGCACTTTCGACCTGTGCTTTAGTATTGAATCCATCAAAAATAGGGAAGTTTACCTGGCCATAAACAGAATAATATTTATCAGGACTGAGATATGAGTCGGTTCCATAATTATAACTTACGGCCAGTGTTACATTGGGTAATCTCTGAAGTTTTGCTCCTGTTATTACTCTGTCCTGGTATTCTATCTGGGCATTGTATTTTTTTATCTCAGGCCTCTGTTCAATGGCATCAGATAATGCCTGTTCCATTGAAGATTTCTTTTTCAATTCATAAATTTCTTCTGCAATATCTATATTTTTATCCACAGGCAGACCTGTGTCGATTTTAAGTTGAGCCATTTTATTTTTTATATCATTTTGAGCAGTCAGAAGATCAACTTTTGCCTGGGTTACATTGACTTCCGCCGTAAATACATCTGATTTAGGCGAAAGACCGACCTGAAAATTTTCATTTGCCTTATCCAGGTATTTGAGTGAATTGTCAAGAAGGGTTTCTCTGAAATTCAATATGTCTTTCGCCTTTGCAGCATTGAAATAATCCTGTGCTATTGTAAGAGCAAGATTGTTGGAAGATTCTTTGAGAGCATATTCATACTGTTCTATCTGAGCTTTATATTGTTTGTACTGGTAAAGTCCCTTGAATGTATCAAACACAGTCTGGCTTACAGAAACAGTACTGGAATAGTCGTCAATAGGGACTGCCGGGAAATATATGCCGCTCACAATAGTACCGTTACCCTGATTTGATTTTTGATATGTACCGGTGTATTT
>CALARM010000984.1 GCA_937888925.1 uncultured Synergistia bacterium
GCCTGAATTATGACGGTTCCCTGGCAGTAATGCCTGGAAACAGTGTGAAATTAGTAAGAACTTCTACGGGAAAATGTTTGCGTTCCTTTCAGGGACATAATCAGAAGGTCTATTCGACAGTTATGGACAGTGACGGAACACTTGTCGTTTCGGGAGATGAAATGGGCCAGATAAAGGTATGGAAGATTGCTGATTTTAACTATATTGCCCCCTTCAGACTCTCAAAAATTACAACTGCAGAAGAAACAAAAGAAATTCAGTCGGAATATGCCAGACTGGTTAAACAGGCTGCCTGTGCAGTGGAAAATAGAGAAATTAAAGAAGCAATCTCTTTCTTAAAGAAAGCACGAACATTGCCCGGTTACGAACAATCTCCGGACGGTCTCAGATTATGGGCTTATTTAACAGGAATCTGTAAAAAAATATGCCTCAGAAATAGCTGGATAGAAAAAACCTTTACTGTCCAGGAAGATATGATTTATGGTGTTTATATAATTGATAATAATTTTATGGTTTTAGGTTCGTCAAAAAACATACCCGGTCTGTGGGATGTCCTGAAAGGTGAAAGAATAAAGATATTTGAAGGTAATTACGGAGAAATAACCTGTGCCTCTTTAAATCCTGAAGGCACATTTCTTATAGCCGGTTACAGAGACGGCACAGTAAGACTTTTCACTGTTTCTGATGGAAAAAATATAAAAACCTTTGAAGGACACAGGAAAAAGATTGATTTTTTATCCATGAACGATATGGTTGTTTCTTATTCTTACAATGATTTAAAAATATGGCATATGGACGGAACACTTATTAAAAACCCTTATGCGGAAAGTCTCAGATGTCTTTCCCTGAGCAGAGACAGGAAAGTTCTTTTCTCCTGCGGTAATAATATAAGAGTCTTTCATAACGGTAATTTCGTAAAAATCCTGGAAGGCTCTTCGAAAAATATTCAGTCTCTATCTTTTGCCGGCAATTCACGATTTGTTCTTTCGGGAGGCAGTGATCTCATATTATGGGATATTTCGTCAGGCAAACCCTTAAGGGTAATCGGCGGGGAAGAAGGAGATATAAAAAATGTTTCTTTGAGTTTTGACGGACGCTTTGCACTGTCAGGGACGTCTCATTCCTTTGACAGAAATAAAAAATCTCTTAAATTATGGGATCTTTCTACAGGTGCATTGATAAGAACAATGGAAGTTTCTCAGGATTATAAATCCATTCAATTAAGTCGTGACGGAAATTTCCTCGTGACGGCAGACAGTGAGAGAACGATAAAACTCTGGAGACTGGACTGGGAATTAGAGGAAAGTGATATGAAAGAATGGCATGAAACGTCAGAGTCACTTATAGAGAATTTTATCGAGTCTCCGTCTGTAAACTGTTATGACCATCCGCTTACGATAAAGAACGCGGAGCCGCCCTCTCGTCACGCGTCACCCGTTACGCGTCACGATTCTCATATATATTTAACAGGTTCTTTTAAAGTGCCGGGTGATATGATATACACGGCCTGTATCAGTAATGACGGCCGTCTGGCTCTGTCGGCAGGCGGTTATGTAATTCTCTGGAATATGGAAGACGGGAGAGCTCTTATGAAATCTTCTCCCTATGTCGGAACTGTGAGGAGTGTTTATCTGTCTTATGATAATAGACTCATCGCGGCCGGCTATGAAGACGGCAAAATAAGGTTCTGGAATGAGTCCGGCGAGTGTCTTAATGTTCTGGAAGGACATACAGGAAGGGTTTCATCTCTTTCTATAACAGGGGATATGTTAGTCTCTGCCGGTATTGACAGAATTATAAAAATCTGGCATATACCTTCGGCCGCTCTGATTAAAACAATTGCAGGCCACGGGGATGAAATATGGAATTTAATAGTTGATGGAAATAACATTTATTCGGGAAGTAAGGATAAAAGTGTAAAATTATGGGAACTGTCACGGGGAGAATGTGTAAAAACTTTTACGGGCCATAATGATTCAATCAGGAATATCTCTGTCTGCTCTGGCGGAAAATTTCTCCTCTCTTCTTCTATGGACGGAGTTTCTAAACTGTGGAATGTTTTGTCAGGGGATGTAGTAAAAAATCTTGAACCATGCGGCAGGGCTATCCTTGCAGATGACGGAAGACGGATATTCTATATATCGGGTGATTCTATCTGTCTTTATGATATAGATTCAGATACAGTTGAAAAGCTTGATATATTTCATAAAGGACTTAATTTTATTCAAGTTACTCCTGATTCTTCCTTTATGTTAACCTCCGATATGTCAGGACATATTAAAAGATGGACCCTTGACCGGGAACTGTAGATTGGAAGTTACTGAACTTCAAATGTTTTATTTGTTTTTTTCTGAATCTCTTCTACAAGTTCTTTGCCTCTATGTACCAAAGGTATGACAAAGAAGAGAAACTGTTCGTTATTTCCATAGATAAAATACCTGTCATTTTTTTTATTACCTTTTTGGCAAATTTTAAGATTTTTTACATCGCTCCAGGCTATTTTTGATATGCTTTTATGAATACATATTACATTTAAAAATGTGAGCACATTTCTTTTTTCAATACTATCAGATGACGTAATAATTACACTTTTTGAATAATTAAAATTTAATACAAATAACACAGGAAGCACTGCTATTGCACCGTTAATTACGCTATAGTCGATTTTTAGTTTGAATAAGATAACCAGAAAAGCATATAGGGTAAGATTGAATATAAGAAATATGAAAATAATGAGAGAAAATAGGAATGTATATTTATACCACAGAGGAACTCCATAAATTTTTATGTTATTGTCAGGCATTTAATTCTCCCTTTCCCGAAGTATATTTAACTGAATTATATCATAAATATATATCAGGTCAATATATGCTATGTATTTCTGGCCTGAAAAGCACAATACCTACCAACCTGTGGGTATGTAATTATTTTATTTGTTTTTTTCTGGCCGCCTATGGGGGAGTCGAACCCGGGGACACGATGCTGGCGCCCCTCTGCCTGTCCTTACGGGACCCGAACCTGGATAGGCGGCTAATATCAGAAGTGGAGGGGATTACACCCTCTATCCGGACCGTGCCGGAAAAAACTTCTTCACTTCTTACCTCATCTTCTCTCTAATTATATAATATCATCTGTGAATATAATTGTAAGTGCCGTATAGCACATGATATGAGATATTATATTTGATGAAAATTAAGTAGAAGCAGCTTATATAAATAATTTAAAAAAGTGTTGTATCTACATCAGTCTTTTTCAGGGGGATATTATATTCTTTCATCTTCCTGTATATAGTTTTTCTGTCGATATTTAACATTCTGGCAGCTTTTGCTTTTTTCCATCCAGTTCTTTTCAGAGCCTCAATTATGGCTATGGCTGCATCATCTGTTCTGCAGATATTCTGTGTCTGTGTTAAAGGCAGGTTTTTTAATTCATCAGGTAAAGCCTCCATGGTAATTACAGATTGATCCGTCAGAATAAAAGCATGTTCTATGGTATGTTCAAGTTCTCTGATATTACCGGGCC
>CALARM010000985.1 GCA_937888925.1 uncultured Synergistia bacterium
TGATTTATGCAGGAGCACAGAAAAATATCGGCCCTGCAGGAGTAACAGTGGTGGTATTTAAAAAGAGCCTTTTAGATAAATGCAATAAAGATATTCCCACAATGCTTGCCTATAAAACCCATGTAGACAAAAACTCTCTCTATAATACTCCTCCCGTATTTTCTATTTATGTTGTAAATCTTGTTGCAAAATGGATAAAAGAACAGGGCGGACTCGAAGCAGTAGAAAAGGTAAATAATAAAAAGGCAGAAATACTTTACACAGTACTGGATGAAATGAGTGATGTATATCGCCCTGTAGTAACGGATAAAAAGAGCAGATCAAATATGAACGTAGTATTCAGAATGGCTTCTGAGGATATAGAAAAGAAATTCATTGCAAAGAGTAAAGAAGCAGGACTTATAGGTCTGAAAGGACACCGTTCCGTAGGAGGGTTGAGAGCATCGATTTACAATGCCTTCCCACTTGAAGGAATAGAAGTGCTCGTCGACTTTATGAAAAAATTCGCAAAAGAAATTTAATATGTTGCAAACAGACAGGCACTGTGTCGTAACAGTTATATAGCAGGGAAGCAATCCCGGAGAGGATTGCTTCCTTTGTAATAACCATTATACTGCTTGCTAATTTTTTTTCACTCTGATATAATATATAGTGTATAAATACAGGGTAATATATGTTTTTCAGTGATAGAGAAAGGAGGTAAATCTGATAATTTATATTTTATCCTATTCTGTTACCGGTTATGAATGAATATATCGGGAGTTGATGAAATTTAATTATCAGAGTAACGTTATGGGACCAGTATTATCAATAGCCGGAATGGTTATCAGCGGTATAAGTTCTATGGCAGCTCCTCCACCTCCGCCTCCGTTACCGGAACCAGGGGTAAAACCTATGGATTTCAGTGAAAAAGAGGATGTGGACATTACTGGATTCAGGGATGCAGACAGTTATGATATTACCGGGTTTAATGAGAATGAAGAAGATATAGACGAACAGGATGACAGCACAGTCAGACGGAAAAACAAAGAAGATAGTATAACAGGTTTTTAAAATTTATGGCACGAGAGCACATCTGACAGGACATATATAATTTTTATAGTAATAAATAATCAATGGTAAGGTTTTACCATTTTTATTTTTCTTATGAAATTATAAAAGAAAAGAATTTTTCAGAAAGGAAGTATATAAGTAATTGTAGAATTAACCTATTCTGTGAATATATACTAGGAGTCAAAACGAGATGTATTGTCTGGAATGTTACAGTGAGAATCCTGATGGAGCCCTTTTTTGTGAACAATGTGGATGCCCTTTTGGAATTAAAGAAAAAAAAGAGGAAAAGAACCTTCTTAAAGATAGATATAAAATAATTTCTTCTCTCTCTTCAGGAGGTATAGGAGGAATATCTCTTGGTTATGATGTGAGATTGAACAGAGCATGTGCCATAAAAGGAATATATAGAAAAGGTCTAAAAGACTTACCGATGGATAAAAAAGAAGAAATATTAAGACCTTTTAAAAAAGAAGCAGAATTGCTGGCCAACCTGCGCCATCCTAATCTGCCATGTGTGACAGATTATTTTGTAGAAAATGATATTTGCTATCTTGTTATGGATTATATAGAAGGTAAAGACCTTGAAATAATTCTGGAAGAACAGGGCGGAGAAAAAGGACTGCCTGAAAAGCAGGTAATAGAATGGTCAATACAGATATGCAGAATTCTGGAATATCTTCATGAACAGAAACCTCCTGTAATACATGGAGATATAAAGCCGGCCAATCTCATTATAAGGGATTCTGACGGCTGGATAATGTTAGTAGATTTTGGTACTGCTGCTTTTGAACCGGAAGATGATGAAGAAAGTTACGGCACGGACGGATATGCTCCGCCGGAACAGTATGTAGGGGCAAGAGAAATAAGAAGTGATATCTATTCCATTGGAGCTACCATATATGAACTTCTTGCAGGAATACTTCCTGAAGAACCTTTTAAATTTACTCCTCTGAAAAAGATTGACCCGAAGATATCGGTAGAGACGGAACGGATAGTAATGAAATGTCTGGAATATGAAGTGGATAACAGATATACCAATTCTACTATTTTAAAACAAAGTCTCCTCAATGCATATAAAAAGAATTTTGGCCTCACAGACAGCAGATACAGAACAGGAAAACTTATAGTTAAAGAGCAAAAAATATGTGATGTAAGTCATGAAAGTAAAAGTGATTTGATAAAGGTTTTTATTA
>CALARM010000986.1 GCA_937888925.1 uncultured Synergistia bacterium
TTTACAGGTACATATTGTTTATCTTTTTGATTTATAGCATATATAAAGTTTAATAACATGTCCATAGTATTCACCTGCGTAAAAAGTAAGTAATGTCCGATTCTTTTCACCCTTCACTCTTCACTTTTATTATCGGCAAAAAAATAAATTAAATTAAATTTCTCTCTAATATTATATAACAAAAAGCCGATATAAAATATATAATTTATAAATGAAGGAGAATCATATTTAAAGAGCGAATTGCAGAAAAGTTATTTTTTTGAGAAAAATTCCTGAGGAGGATAAATTATTATGAGCCATAAATTACTGTTTGTTGATGACGAAGAAAAGGTTCAACTTGCGCTGAAACGTCTGTTTTTCAGTGATAAATACGAGATATATACAGCCTCCAGCAGTCAGGAAGCTTTGAAAATAATCAAAGAGGTTCCTGTAGACTTAATAATTTCCGATCAGAGAATGCCTGAAATGACCGGAGTGGATTTCTTTATAGAATCAATGAATATTGTTCCTGACGCAATCAGGATTATACTTACAGGTTATGCAGATATGGATGCAGCTATCGGAGCAATAAATAAAGGCAATGTATACAAGTTTATAATGAAGCCATGGGAAAATGACGACATTAAATTATCAGTAGAAAAAGCTCTGGAACATTATGATCTCATAATAGAAAACAAAAGACTTAACGAAGAACTGAAGGCATGGAATAAAACTCTGGAACGAAAAGTAATAGAAAGAACAGAAGAACTTCAGGAAGAAAAAAATAAACTGCTTGCCTTTATTAACACACTGAGAGAAGGTTTTGTCTTCTGTGATGAAGAAGGTGTAATAGTCCATATAAACCATGCAGCAGAGAAATATTTTAATATCAAACTTCACGATGTTATAGACAAAAGACTTACAGATCCTGCCTTTGCTCCTGTCAGAGAAAGTCTTGAAAAATATCTTGCAAGATTTAAAGAACAGGAAGGGCAGAAGGATCTGGAAAATAATTTCAAATTAAACAGTGGTGACTGGTATAATATACGCTTTACTCCTGTAAGGGAAGACGGCAAGGTGACCGGAATAATAATGCAACTTTTCACAATAAAGGAAAGATATCTTTGATCTTTTGTAATTAAAGGGTATATGAGTAGTGAATGGTGAGCAGCGGGTGTAATCACGCATCACGCATCACGCATCACGCATCACGTACTATAAAGGAGGTAACAACTTGGCTTACAAGGTTTTAATAGCTGACGATGCTGCTTTTATGAGAATGATGATCAAGAATATTGTTACACAGAATGGTTATGAACTGGCAGGAGAAGCTGCCAATGGTGCTCAGGCTGTAGATAAATATAAAGCTCTGAAACCTGATATAGTTACTATGGATATAGTTATGCCTGAGAAAACAGGCATTGAAGCAGTTAAAGAGATTATCGCCTTTGACCCCAATGCAAAGGTTATTATGTGCAGTGCCATGGGACAGCAGTCTATGGTAATAGAAGCCATTCAAGCCGGCGCTAAAGATTTTATTGTAAAACCCTTTCAACCCCCGAAAGTACTTGCAGCAATAGAAAAAGCACTGAGTGCTTAGAAACTGATTGATTGAATGCAGTATTCTTCCGGGTATAAATCAGGTTTTTAGGAGGTTTGTTATGCTAAATGATATGCAGCTTGATGCTATTAAAGAAGTAGGAAATATTGGAGCCGGCAATGCAGCTACTGCTCTTGCTGAGATGACCTCAATGAAAATAGATATTACCGTACCTAAAGTACTTGTCGAGGAAATAGAGGACATACCTTTGAAACTGGGAGGAAGCAGCACTGTTTCTGTCGGTATATATTTTGGTATAGAAGGTGACCTGAACGGCAATATAATACTATTTTTGCCGGTAGAAGGGGCCCTTAAAATGATAGACATTATGATGTTTATGGAACAGGGTACAAGTAAAGAAATAGACGAGATGGGACAGTCAGCCTTAATGGAACTGGGAAATATTCTGGCAAGCTCTTATCTCAATGCCCTTTCCGGACTTACAGGAACCTATCTGTTGCCGTCTCCTCCTAATTATACTACGGAAACAGTAGGGTCTATGATAAATAATATATTAAATAACATGGGACTTGACGTTGACAGAACAATATTTGTAGCCACGGAATTTACAGAATCCTCTGTAAGAGTGGAAGGGGGGTTATTATTCTTACTTACCCCTCAGAGTCTGAGTAAGCTCTTTAGCATTATGGGGCTGGAATAAAAAGAAATTCCCTATGAATTTTCCTTATAAAAGAGTTTATTTTAGAAGAATTTTTTTTATTGTTTCCTCTTTCTTTATACCTTTTGTTTTTTATATAATCTTTCTCTGTCCTGCTATCGCAGGAGGAGATTCTACTGAACTTGTTACTGCCTGTGCCGTTACAGGTATTCCCCATCCTCCAGGCTATCCTCTTTATACATTACTCGGAAAAATTTTTACCTTTATTCCACTTTATTCTGTCCCATGGAGGGTAAATTTGCTTTCTGCTTTTCTGAGTGCTATGTGCTGTATGTTTATCTACCTTTCACTGGAAATTCTTACTAAAAATCCCCTGTCTTCTCTGGGCGGTTCTTTATGTCTGGCTTTTTCGAGGTATTTCTGGCATTATGCCGAAGTATCAGAGGTTTTTCCTCTGAATAATATGTTTGTTTCTCTCCTGATTTATATATTAATCATCTGGAGAGAAAATTTATATAACAACAGATATATCTATCTTGCAGGTTTTTTCTTCGGACTGTCTATGGCAAACCATCATACTGCGATTCTGCTTGTACCTGCCATAGTGTTTTCTTTAATCTATAATAAAAAAGATATATTATTCAACAAAAAAATTCTCTCTTTCTCTGCCCTTGTCTTTCTGGCAGGACTTACTCCTTACATCTATTTGCCTGTTGCAGCAATGAAAGAACCTCCTCTTAACTGGAAAAACCCTGTAAATATTAAAAATTTTAAAGGTCTCGTTTTCAGAGAAAATTACGGAAGTATGTCACTTATACCGGAAAAGTTTTTAAAAGAACATAATCTGAAGGCTCCTCCTTTATATAAAAAACTCTCTGTTTATATGATTTCTTTTTACTACCAGTTCAGAATTACAGGAATTTTACTTGCCATAACAGGATTTATTTATCTTCTCGTTACGGATCTTCCTTTCAATATTTTTCTTTTTACAGGTATCTTATTCACAGGTTTTTTCTTTGTATCTATTGCAAATATGCCTTTTGAAATACCTCTCCTGGTAGGAGTATTACAGCGTTTTTACATTATGTCTGCCGTAATTTTTTCCTTTTATACAGGTTTCGGCATAAAATTTTTACTGGATTCTACAGCCAGCAAATTTTCTCCTAAATGGAATGTAATGTTCTCTATTCTTATACTTCTTATCTGTTTTTTCGTACCTTTTATCTCCAATATGGGCGAAGCAGACTTTCGAAATAATTATCTGGCCTTTGATTACGGAAAAAATATCCTCTCTCCCCTGCCAGAAGATTCAATTTTATTCGTAAAGGGAGATCTTCCTTCTATGACATCCGATTATTTACAGATGGTAGAAGGCTTCAGAAGAGATATAAAGGTAATAGATTATGTAAAACTCAGATATGACTGGTATACAGAACAAATAAAAAAACGATATCCTGACATGATAATTTTACAGGATAAATATGAAGACACTTCATCTGTAGATACAGATTTGATATCTCTTAATATTAAAAATTTTAACATATTTGTAACAGAGCCTCAGGGACATACAGAGCAATTCATCGAAATACCTTATGGAATGATATGGAAAATTTCGGATAAAGACTCAGAAGGGATTAAAAAACAGAATTTTAAATTTATTCTGAGAGGTCTTGAAAAAGATTATGACATATCTTCATGGGAATATGAGATAAAAAGGCAGTATGAGAGATTCGGTATCATTGGTGAGTGATAATCGTAATGCGTGATGCGTGATGCGTAATTCATGATACGTATTTCATCCCCGGCGCGTTTAATAAAAAACGCCCTTACTCACCCTTCACGACTCACTGGTCACTGCTCACTGGTCACTGGTCACTGATCACTGGTCACTGATCACTGGTCACTGAAAAAGGCTTAATCCTATACATATAAATTTCACAAAATAACTAGTCCTAAAGAACTAGTAAAAAATTTTAAAATATTTTTTTTAAACCCCTAAAGTTTTTTTAAAACGTGCCGATAATAGATGTGGATGGGTTTAAAATGCTCACTATTATATAAAATTTAAATTTCTAATTTCTCTGTAATACATAGTATTTTCTGCGATAAAGATTAAGTGGGTAAAAAAATCCATGTCAGTCCTTCACAGGATAACCTCTAACAAAATCCTTACACAAGGCCAATTCCTGAGAAAACCAATAAAATAGTTCCCCTATGTCTTCCAAATAGTTCCATAGCAGAATTGAAAAAAAGCCCCTCAAAAACTACTATAGTAAGTGGATAGAAGAAATTTTTCTCAAAGGACTGTTGTGAGATGATAGAAAAAATTGCAAATGACTCCAAAATACTACTTTTACAGAAATGTCTCGACGCTTCGGCTTTAAGGCATAAGGTAATATCAAACAATATTGCCAATGCTACGACTCCGGGGTTTAAAGCCTCTGACATAAGTTTTCAGGGAGAGGTAAAAAAACTGCTC
>CALARM010000987.1 GCA_937888925.1 uncultured Synergistia bacterium
GCATATTCTACAAAATCCCCCTTATCTGCAATCTTCTCCCGCAACAGTTCAATCTCATCCTTTACATATTTCTTTTTATCCAGTTCAAAAAGAACTTCAATGGCTTCCAGGAAATTTTGCTGGTTTATAAGAGTATCTACCCGTATCAGAGCAAGTTCGGTATTAAATTCTTCATCTTCTCCGGCGCCGGGAAAATTCTCTTTACTGTCTGCATTGCCTTTATTTACAATACTCATAAACACGCTCCTGTTTAAACAAAAGGGATTCTGCAAGGGGAACTTTAATAGCTATAATTATTATACCCATAAAGAGTGAACTTCAGTACAAGTATTTTGTAAATTTTACTATTCGTAATTCGTGACGCGTACCGCGTAATGCGTGACGTATGGGAAACCTCTATTAGATGCTTATACTGCCATGACCGGATGGTCACGACGAAGAATAAGAAAGTATTCCTCTCTTCACCATTAACTCTTCACCCTTCACGATTCTCATATAAATTTAAAGATAAAAGATTGTTTTATATCAATCAATAATATATAATATTCCTTACTGATATGAGCATAAATAATTAATATTTAAAATTGTGAAGAGTGAATGGTGAAGAGCTAAGGGAAAGAAATTTTATTAGATATTAATGCTCAAGTCAATAAATATATTTGAGTAATTCTCACGTTACGCGTTACGCTAACTCATTACGATTAAAAAGAAAGAAGGGAGTTAAAATCAGTAAAAATAGAATTATTTTAGACGGCTTGAGTGCAAAAGAATTTTATCACCCCCAGGATAAATTTTATCTGGAAAAGGTCAAAGCAATTAAAGGATTCGATCTTATTGTTTCGAAATTTTTTGAATATGGAATAGAAAAAATTTTTTATGTCGTTAATATTACAGATAACATAAAAATCAGTGAAAATCAGTTTCCTGAGCTTCATAATATGATGCAGGAAGCCAGCCGTATTCTCGAGATACCTGCTCCTGAATTCTATATCGATCAAAATCCTGTAGTAAATGCCTATACTACAGGTGTAGAGAAGCCATTTATCTGCGTTACTTCAGGTCTTATAGAATTAATGACTGAAGATGAAATTATGGCTATAATAGGCCATGAACTCGGTCATATAAAGTGCGGTCATATTCTTTATCAGATGGTTGCGCGATGTTTAAAACCGCTTTTTGAAATTATCAGTTCCATGACCTTTGGTATAGGTAAATTTGTAGGTGTAGGTCTAGAGCTTGCTCTGCTTCAATGGTCCAGGAAGGCAGAATTATCTGCAGACAGAGCAGGATTGCTTACTGTTCAGGATCCGGAAATAATGATGAACGCCCTTATGAAACTGGCCGGAGGAGCCTCATCTCATCTTACTAAAATTAACCGTGATGCCCTGTTGAAACAGGCTGAAGAAGCACAGGCTATAGACTCAAAAGATGATGTAAAAGGTTATATAGAAAGAGCGGGTAAGTTCCTTATAAATGTTTTCAGAACCCATCCTTTCCCCATTATCAGAACAAAAGAAATCTACGACTGGTCCAGAAACGGTGAATATGATAAAATTTTGAGAAGGGAAACAAGAGTATCAGGAGAAGATGAAATCTCCTGCCCCAGATGCGGTTGTAAAAATTTAAAAACCTTTACTTTCTGTGAAAAATGCGGTCTCAAACTCTGGAGTTAATTTGTAAGCTATCAGCTATCGGCAGTCGGCAGTCAGCTTATAGCTGACTGCCGACTGCTGAAAGCTTTCAAAAAATTAACAAATTTGTAACATCTTCATGAATATTTTTATTGTTTAAAGCTTCTGTATAATATATAATTAAGTTGCAATTTTTTTGTATCGGGAGGTTTGCTTTATGATAGTAAATAAAAATATAGATCCGAACCAGTATTTAGTATATACTCCGCCTGTAGCATCAGGAAGAAATATCAAACAAGCAGCTGTTACGGATGAGAAAAAGGGACTTAATCCGGAAGATTTAAATAAAAATTTAAAAAGTATGACAGATTTTTACCAGAAGGATGGAGCGAATTTTTCCGTCATAGCAGCAGAAGGAGAAAAGAATATAAAGAAAGCAGGGGAATCTCTTTCTCAAAAAACTCTCGCAGCTATTCAGGGAGAAAAAGAAGCCCATGTGGAAGAGAAAAAGCAGGTAGAGATAAGTGAAACGAAAAAAACAACTGCCGAAGGGTCGGAGCAAAAAACAGAACCTGCTCAATTGAAAGACGAATATTCCTTTGACGAATTAACTGATCTTCGTTCCAAAACAAAAGATGATTACGGTCAGGGCCTTATAAACAATAAGAATGAAAACCTATTCCAGCACCTTACGGAAAAAGAAAAAGACGGCACAATCACAGCTGAAGAAAAACACATACTGGAACTGGCATCATGGCAGAGGGCTCAGGATTTAGAAG
>CALARM010000988.1 GCA_937888925.1 uncultured Synergistia bacterium
GGGTTTAATTTTAAAAATTTCAGAAGCAAGCTCTGTTCCTGTTAGCTTCGGCATAGTATAATCTGTAATAAGGAGATCAAATTTATCAGGTTCGTTCCTGAAGAGATTAAGAGCTTCTTCACTGTCTGAAATGGCAGTAATGTCATAACCGAGATTTTTCAGCATTATTCTGTATACATTAACAAGTTCTTTCTCATCATCTACAAATAGAATTCTTTCATAACCTCCTTTTACCTGTTCTGATTTCTCAGGAACTATGTTTTCTTCGATTCTCGGAAGATATATATGAAAGCTGGTGCCTTTTCCCGGTTCACTGTAAACGCTTATATGGCCTCCATAGTTTTTTATAATTCCATAGACAACAGAGAGACCCATACCTGTACCTTCCCCCTGTTTTTTGGTAGTAAAATATGGTTCAAATATTCTTTCCATAATATGTTTTTCCATACCGGGCCCTGTATCGCTTACAGTAAGCATGAAATATGGGCCTGCTTTAAGTTCTGCGGGATAAGGGACGGATATATCAACATCAGTTAATTCTATATGAATAAGTCCGCCTTTTTCTTTCATTACATAGGAGGCATTTGTACAGAGATTCATAAGTACCTGATGTATCTGAGTCGTATCTGCCATAATGGTACCGGATTTTATCCGTATATGTTCTCTTATTTCAACAGTAGAAGGAAGTAATGGTCTGAGTAATTTCAGACAATCCCTTACAACAGAGCCTATTTCAACAGGTTTACATTCAGGCTGTTCTTTACGGCTGAAGACAAGTATCTGTCTTACAAGATCTCTGGCACGATTACCTGACATGAGAATTCTATTTAAATAATCATTAACAGGGCTGTCAGAAGGCAAATCAAGCATAGAAAGTTCAGTAAACCCGATGATTGCTCCCAGGATATTATTAAAATCATGGGCAATACCTCCTGCAAGTGTTCCTATAGCTTCCATTTTCTGGGATTGACGGAGCTGATGTTCAAGTTTATTTTTTTGTTCTTCCATGGATTTACGTCCCGTAATATCCTGGACAATTGTCATATAATAAGTGTCTTCTCCTCCGTCAGCCTTAAGAGGAGAAACTGTCAGATTTATCCAGACAGTAGAACCGGATTTATGATGACATCTCTTTTCTGCAGTAAATTCTCTGATCTTTCCTTCAGCCAGTAAATTTATATTGCCCAGATCACTGTCATCCCGATTAATTAACTGTTGAAATGTAATATTACTCATTTCCTCCGGAGTGTATCCGACTATATCGCAGTATGCCTTATTAATCTTCATAAATTTCCCTGTTTTTGTTTCAATCTGAGCAACCCCTGCAGAAGCCTGTTCAAATAGAGCACGAAACCTTTCTTCACTCTCCCTCAGGGATGATTGAGCATGTTCCCTTTCCTTTATTTCCTGCCGTAAATTTTTATTGGCCTCTTCAAGTTCAGTGAAAGCACTGTTTAAATTTTCACACATGCCGTTAAAAGCATTTAACAGTTTACTCAGTTCATCACCTTTATGAAATCTGTCTTTAAGCTCAAAAATTTTATTACGCATGTAGGGATCAAATTCGGAAACCTGTAATGAAAGATATGAAAGGTGTCTCCCGACAAATGTTTGAAAAGCCAGAAGAAAAATACTGCACATTACAAAAATAATCAGAGCAGAACCGCACATAACAATCCAGGCAGTATCTACAAGATCAGCATAAACATGATTAAGATTGGCAGTAACAGTCAGGGTACCCAGAGGAATCTCTTTATTTCTGAAATTTGATACAAGAGGGAAAATACCTGTAAGGGTTTTACCGGAAGGTATCTTACCGGCAGACATAATCTTACCGTCAGGAAACTTTACAGATACATATACAAGATCTGGCAGATTTACTATTGCTTTTAACTGCTGTTCCAGAAGTTCATAATCTGAAATCCAAAGAGTACTGCTCACAGAAGGCACATAACCCGTTTTAACATTTGAAAGACTTTTTTCAATATTATTAATTTCATGACAGTACTGAATGTATAAAATCAGACCGGTACAGAAGAGAGTCATAAAAAAACCTGCAAAAAAAATATACATAAAGAGCTTTCTTGCAATACTGTACCGAGGAGGGATTAATGATCCTGTCATATATATTCCTTTCTATCACTGACCGAATAATCTGTCATATGTTCCGTCTCTTTTCAATTCTCTTAAGGATGCTACAAGGTTCGGTATAAGAGATTTATGTTTTTTATTAAGATAAAGATACATAGGATTTACTGAAAGAGGAGGTTCAATGGCATGAATATCTTGAAAATTCAATTCTTTAATAAGAGCATTTCCTCCGAGATAGTAATAAGTTACTATGTCTACCCTTTCATTTTCAAGAAGGGTAAAGAGCACTTTTTCATCTCGAACTTTCACTAAAGATCGCGTGCCTGTTACATTTGCTTCAAGTATTTTCCACCCTGTAATAATTCCTACGTCATAAGGTTTAAGACCTGACCATCCTTTTACTTTATCTTTTACATGTTTTGTAAAAGCCATATATTCATAATAGAGAAGTTCTTCAGGTACTAAAACCAGATTGGGATATTTTTTTTCCAGACCTGTAATCCTTGTAAAATCACCGTCATTAATACCGTCATTTACACACTGTAAAGCTCTCTCTGCTGGGAGAGTAAAAATATAAACAGTCACTCCGATCTTCCGGAAAGCTTCTTTAATAACCATATCAAGATAACCGGTCTGAGATGCAGTATGTAAAGGTATACCGTCTTCAGATGTAAAAATCAGTATATTATCGCCTGTCGGAATTTCTGAAGGGAAAGAGATGTCGGTAAAGATGTATTTATCTTCATAAGTTCTGGAAACAAGGCCATACCGGATAGTAGAGATTGTAAAAACCGT
>CALARM010000989.1 GCA_937888925.1 uncultured Synergistia bacterium
AAGAAAGTATTATTTATTATGATAAAACATAAACTTATTATCTCAGGCGGAGGGCCTGCAGGTCTTATGGCAGCTATTACCGCCAGAGATTCCGGTGTAGATACAGCCATAGTGGAAGGCAACGACAGAGTCGGGAGAAAACTCCTGGGTACCGGCAACGGCAGATGTAATATAACAAATAAATTTATGGATGAAAAGAGATATTACAGTGAAAATCCTCAATTCGCCGGTAAAATTTTAAGTACTTTTACCCTGGATGATACAGTTAATTTCTTCAATACTACAGGTTTACCCCTCATAACTCTGGAAGAAGGTAAAATGTTTCCTATGTCACTTCAGGCTTCTTCTGTTCTTGATCTGCTCAGACTTGCCCTGGAGGAAAGGAACATTCCCGTATACTGCAATTCAAAAATCAAAGAAATTGTTAAAAACAGTGTATTCACATTGAAAACAGGTGATAATAAACTATATGAATGTGACAGGCTTATTCTGGCCACAGGGGGGAAATCCGTTTCTTCAACAGGTTCTGACGGTTCAGGCTTTTCTATTGCGGCTAAATTCGGCCATAGTGTAGTAAAACCTCTTCCCTCCCTTGTGCAGTTAAAACTTGACTGTAAATATCTGAAAACCCTGTCAGGCATCAAATTTGACGGAGATGCAGAAATATTTATTAATAAAGAAAGTAAAAGAAAGGAAAAAGGAGAAATATTATTTACCGATTACGGTATTTCGGGCCCCCCCGTACTTCAATTAAGCAGGATTGCCTCTTATGGTATTTCAACAGGGCAAAAAGTAATACTTAAAGTAAATATATTATGTACAATGAGAGAACAGGAAACAGAAGAATTTTTAGAAAATCGGATGGCTGTGTTCAATTACAGAACAGTTCATGATTCTTTCATAGGTGTAATAAATAAAAAACTCATACCGGTAATATTAAAAGAAGCACGTATAAATAATAATACTTTATGCGGTGATTTAACGTGGAAGGAAAAGAAAAAGCTCTTCAATTTGCTGAATTCCTGGGAATTTCCAGTAAGAGATACAAACGGGTTTAACAATTCCCAGGTAACAGCAGGAGGAGTCAGTACGAAAGAAGTGAATGAAAAAACTCTGGAATCAAAGATTGTTCCCGGCCTCTATTTTGCAGGAGAAATACTGGACGTAGACGGAGACAGCGGCGGCTTTAACCTTCAGTGGGCATGGAGTTCCGGCTATGTGGCAGGTAAAAGTGCGGCAGGTGAGCGGTGAGCAGTGAGCAGTGAGCAGTGAACGGTGAGCAGTGAGCAGTGAGCAGTGAACGGTGAGCAGTGACCAGTGAGCAGTTACGATTCACTTTTCACTTTTTCCCCTTAAAAACAATATAATTATAACCGAGGAAATTCCAGGTAAAAGCTGTAAGGGAACCACACAGAGCGGAAATAGTAGGCCAGATAGTGGGAGGTACAAATATTACCGGCACACAGGTAAATACTATTGTGGCAACGGAAACATTGATAATTCCTCCTATAATACTTATCAATAAAAAGGTGGAAAACTGTATCCCTTCCTTCTTCTGTCCCTGTCCTTTAAAAACCCATAATTTGTTAAAATAATAACTGTTAATAACAGCA
This sequence comes from uncultured Synergistia bacterium, assembly GCA_937888925.1. The sequence goes on from CALARM010000989.1 coordinate 1,614, forward strand.
GCAGAAAAGGAAATAGCTTTAAAAATACCGTAAAGGACTCCTTCTTTATGGGCAAGGCCTGTAGTAAAAATTAAAAGATTTAATATTCCGAGATCTATAAAGGTATTTAACAGACCTACTGCAAAAAATTTTATAAATTTAATTATCATAAATAATATCACTCTTTCAGATTAATTCAGGGACGATAATTCTAAAGGGGGGACGGAACCATTCTTTACAGATTGTCATTACCGAATATACTGAGTGTTTACCTCCCGTCACGCGTTACGCGTTACGCGTCACGAATCAAAACAGCACCCTGAGATTCCTCTTTTCAAAAAGTCCTTATAAATTTCTTCCCTGGAAGAATAAAAATTAAAATACCTGCCTCCTTTTCCTCCACAGAAAAGTACCTTATCATTTTCTACGGAAAAAAGTGAAGGACATTCTTTACAGGTATTTTCGTCAATGTTCGTGAAAGGTTTCAAGAAGATATGTTCAAATCCTTCCAGTGAATGTTTTAATTTATTGATTTCATCGACAGAAAGGCCATCATGATAGACAAAGAGATTCTTTTTGTTTTCATGAGATAAAAATTCGGAAAGATTTCCTATATTATTCCTGTCCACTCTCACGTATATGCCATTATCACGTTCCGAAGAAGGTTCTGAAATTATATAAAAAGTCTCTTTACCCATAAAAATATTGTATCCACCGTGTTTGAAAAAATAATTTATTATGCCGGTTTTAAGAGATCTTCTGAAATATTTGAGAAACATTTCCTTTGTTTCTCTATCAGGAGATTCATATATATAATACGAGATAAAGGTATCACTGTATGTTGTTACAAGTTCTTTTATCTGACCGGAATACTTATTTTTTGTTTCATTTAAAGGAGGAAATGTTAAATTTTTCTTATTTTCTTCAAAATTGTAATGTTCATATTCCTCCATATTCCTCCCTGATGTAAGAATATTACCGAATTCCCTGTAGAGAAGATTATCTCCGTATTTGCTGTATATCTCAGTCCCTGCTATGGGGATAAGATAATGAAGATGAATATGAAGATAGTTCTCTGTCTTTGTAAGGAACAGATTCAGAATAAAATTCATGGTATCAAGGAAATCATATATTGTTTCAAAAGGGAAATTAAAGATAAAACTTGCCGCAGACACAGGTATTTTATCTGCTGTTTTTAACAGGATTTCTTTTATATCTACATGAATATTTTTCTTTATCTCTTCAAGCACAAAAGAGCTTCCTGACTCTACTCCGAAAAACACTACCTGACAGTTAAGTGCTCCTGCCATGTCAAGTATTTCATCATCTATATCATCGAGTCTTCTGCACATATTGAATTTAAAATTATAATTTCTCTTTTTATATTCTTCAAAAAATCTCTTAAAATCTTCTTTATTATGACAGAATATATTATCGGCAAAGGTAATCTCACAGTAAGATTTCAACTCTGACAGACAATCCAGTTCGGCAAAGACATTCTGAAAACTTCTTTTAACAAGTTTTCCTTTCCAGAAACTGCCCTGATCACAGAAGGTGCATCTATAGGGACAACCTCTGCTCCATGAAAGATAAAGACTGTCATAATAAGAAAGATTTATATGATGATATGCTGCAGTGGGAAGTGAATCAAGAGCCTTTATTCTTTCTCTTTCCGGTGTAACAGTAACGTTGCCGTCACTTTTAAACACTATACCTTTTACATTGGCGACATTTCTTCTGCCTTCTATAGCATCTAAAAGTTCGACAACTGTTACATCACCTTCACCTGTTACTACAAAATCTATTGAGTCAAAATATTCTATCAGCTTTTCAGCCACTCCCGTAGGACCGCATCCGCCAAGTATTATTTTCACAGAAGGGTATATTTTTTTCAATTCTCCGCTCAGAAGAACTGCATAGGGTAATTCTTTTGAAAAACAGGATATGCCAATAATATGTCCGGGATTTTTAAGAAAATCTACCATACATTTAACATCTGCAGGGTTAGTATAAGAGTTCAACTGATAATCTCTGAATTCCACTCTATGACCTGCCTGTTCCAGGACAGATATTATACAGAGACAACCATAGGGAATGTGAACAGGAACCTTTAATTTATCTCCCGGAAAATACCTGAAGGCAAGATTGAAAATTGTAATGTTACTCATTTATATATGTCCTTATAATCGTAATGCGTGACGCGTAACGGGTGGTTCGTGATAAGTGATGCGTAATGCGTATTTTCACCGGTACCGGGCGACCACAGTGGGTCGCCCCTACGACTCACAACTCACGACTCACTAACATTTTATATCCATCAAAAGAAGTTTACTCTTTGTCTCAGGTGAAACTACTGCTCCCTTTGCTATAAGCAACTCTGCTACAGGTTTCATCTCTTTAGAGTTCACTTTATCCAGAGGGGTATGGCCCTGTTTGTCTTTTGCATTTAAATCTGCTCCACCTGCAATAAGTACTTCCACTATATCTTTTTTACCGAGTGATACTGCCTTATGAAGTGCCGTAGAAAGTTCCTTATCCTTGAGATTAACATCTGCTCCTTTACTTATAAGATATCTCACCACTTCTTTACTTTTCAAATCAATAGATTCATATAATAAACTTCTTCCGTTTACATCTCTTATATTAACATCTGCTCCGCTGCTTATAAGCAATTCTGCCACATCTTTGTTTCCCGTGGATAAAGCTTTATGGAGAGCAGTTTTCCCTTCCCTGTCTCGAAGGTTCACATCTGCTCCCTGGCTTACAGCCCATTTAGCACCGGATATATTACCTGAATAGTGAATAATTGCCTTACCTTCCTTATCTTTTATATTAATATCTGCTCCCTTTGAAATAAAGAATTCCGCAATGTCCCTGTTTGATATGGCAAGAGCTCTATGGAGAGCAGTTCTTCCGTCCTTATCTCTGGCATTTAAATTGGCTCCCTTTTCAACAGCCAGTTTTGCTTCTTCCATTGTAGTTATACAGTGTACAAACGTTTTACCTTCTTTATCTGCCAGCTTTACATCTGCACCATTTGAAACAAGTAATTTCACCATTTCGATATTTTTTTCCATGGCAGCTTTATGTAAAGGAGTTCTACCATTATTATCTTTCTCATGTATATCGGCTCCCTTTTCCAGAGCCACTTTTGCTTCTGCCGTACCGGCAATCTTAAATAAAGATGGCACAGGCCCTGATGGTTTCTGTTCCACTTCTTTTTTTACAGGTATTTCTTTTACAGGTATTTCTTTTGCACGTATTTCCTTTACAGGCATTTCTTTTACAGGAGTTTTTTCCTGAATGGGAACTTTCGGTTCTGATAACGGTCTGTTCGTTAAATTATCGGCCTGTTCAATTTGTTTATCCGTTCTCCTTCTGAGAGGATTCGGAGGCAGTGTATTGGTAGGACATCTTCTTACTTCAGGAGTACTGAGAGTTGCATGAACTGCAGCACATTCTCTGGCTTTAATCAGGCACATGAGCCCTTCATCATTTCTCCCCAGTTCATTCAGTGCTGTCCCTTTACCATGCCAGGCAGGAGCACTTTTGGGATTTAATTTTAAAGCTCTGTCAAAATATTCAATAGCTTCAGCATATTTGCCGAACTCATTCAAAACCAGTCCTTTACCGGACCATGCCTGTTCAACTTTGGACGTATATTTCAATGCTTTATCATAACACGCAAGAGCATCTTTATATTTACCCATTTTAAACAAAACGTCTGCTTTCTTACACCAAATCTCACTGGACATAGGATTCATTTCCAGAATATTATCATAAAATTTAATAGCCTCTTTATATTCTTTATTAGAATCAAATATCGTCAATCCATGAAAAAGTGATTGAGTATTTAAATTACTTGAAACCCCTCTAAAACCTGATGATATAAAGTTTCCTATCGTTAAAAAGAAATCTTTAACGGCAGAAGTAATAGTACCGAAAAAATCTGAAATACCATGAAAATTAAGTTTTAATGCATCAAAAAAAGTTTTAAATGCTTCTTTAAATTCTGCTGCCCAGTAGAGATTCCATGCCACTTTCATCTTTTTCGTCACAGGAGAATCATTACAAAATAACAGTAAATAAAGAATGGAAAGAAAAAAATACAGGGGTACAGAAAAAATAAGAAAAAGAATAATTATAAGAAATACTTCAACATACATTCAGGAATTACCTCCCCGGGCCTCTTCTGAAATCTTCATATCATAAATTTTGCGTAAACCTCTATTGAAGATCTATTTATATTACCGAGTTAAGCATAAATAATGTATATATGCTTTTGTGACACATAACGCGTGATGGGAGAAAACCGTTTATTACACTTATGCTCAGGTCAGTAAATATCTTCTGATTAATTCTATTTTTCATCTTTAAGTCCTTTCCCGGAAATATTATTTATCAAAAGATTATTTCTATGATATATTTATAGTGAATGGTGAAGAGTGAAGGGTGAAGAAGTTTTATTATAATTATACTCCATATATGAATCACAGAGGAAGGATTTTTATTATGAAAAATGAATTTTATAGGAGGTGAATTTTTTATGATGGAAATATGTGATAACTGCAAAAAAGAATATGTAGAAACATCAGGTCTGTGCAGTAGATGTAAAGGTACTTTACAGACACATCAGAGCGCCATAACTCTCAAAGAAGGAACTCTATTAGAAAATCGATATAAAATCATAAGTCTTATAAAAGCAGGCAAAATAAAAAATACTTATAAAATTTTAGATACAAAATTTGATAATATCCTTGCCCTGAAAGAGATAATCCCTCCGGATTCTTTAAAGGATCGGCAAAAAACAGAAGAATGGTTCAAAAAGGAATCTCATTTTCTTGCAGGACTATCACATCCGAATATGCCGAAGATTTTTGAGCATTTCATATTTAACAACAAATATTACCTGGTTATGTCATTTATAGAAGGGGAAGATTTAAATTCAATCATAAAAAGAGACAGAATGGAACCTGTTTCAAAAGAGAAAGTCACATATCTTGTGAATCAGGTTCTGGATCTAATGGATTATCTTTATAAAGAAAATTCACATATAGTACAGAGGCCTGTAACACCGGAGAATTTTATCATTCATAAAGACGGAAGGGCAATTCTCGTAGATTTTGGCATGGCATCTGCACTTCATATGAATACTGCCCTGGAAGAGTATGAATGTTCTGAGAATAAAGATGATAATATACCGGCAGAAGAGGAGCATTGCATGGTAAAAATAATGAAAGGTATATTTCCGGAAGGTCTGTCAGTTGTAAAGGATCTCTGGAATTCATTGCCTTTTATACAGCATATAAACAACTTATGCAGGGTTCTTCAGGATCCCTTTGACAGAGGCCCCCTCAGGGAAGAAACGATCCTTGAAAACAGATATAAAATTATGGGATTGATAAAATCAGGCGGTATGGGTGCTTTATACAGGGCTTCAGACATGAGACTGGACTGTATCTGTGCGGTGAAAGAACTGCTTCCCTTTTACGGCAAAAAGGAAGAGCAGGAAGAAGCAAAAAAATGGTTTAAAAGAGAAGCAGCTATTCTTGCAAAACTGGATCACCCGAATCTACCGAAGGTTTCAGATTATTTTATCAGTAATAACAGATATTATATTGTTATGGATTTTATTGAAGGAGACAATCTGAAAACCATAGCGGATAAAGAAGAAACAGGATTAGCTACTGAAAAGGTAATTAAATGGAGCAAAGATATCTTAAAAATACTGGATTACCTCCACACACAGAAGCCTCCTGTAATATATCGTGATATAAAACCTTCCAATATTATGATACACAGAGACGGAAGAGCCATATTAATAGATTTCGGGATTGCCAGGGTAATAGAGAAAGACAGTACAACGGAAAAGACTATAATAGGTACAGAAGGATATAGCCCTGTAGAACAGTACAGAGGTAAAGTGGAAGCAAGATCAGACATATATGCTCTGGGAGCAACAATGCATCATCTGCTTACAGGCCTGCCTCCTGTGCCATTTAAATTTGAGCCTCTGAGAGAAATCAGACCTGAAATATCACCTAAACTGGAAGAAATTGTAATGAAAGCACTGAAAGAAAAAGTGCAGGACAGATTTGCCACTGCAAAAGATATGCTGTTTGCTCTGGATTCTCTGAAAGAAACAGAAGAAAAAGTCCGGGATGATATAAGAATTTATGAAATAAAAGACATAAAATGTGAGCATAAAGTAACTGCAATAAAACAGAAAAATAGCTGGAGTTGGTGTGCAAAAGGAGGCATATTGGCCAATGAAGGCAGATATGAAGAAGCCATTAAAGCCTATGACATGGCTCTTGAGATTTACATTGATAATGAAATAGCCTGGAATTGTAAAGGAGAAGTTTTATATCTTCAGGGAAAATACGAAGAAGCACTTGAATGTTACGACAAAGCACTGGGATTAAAACCTGACTATGATGTGGCATGGAATTTCAGGGGAGAGGTTTTATATAAACAGGGAAAATATGAAGAAGCACTCAGTTGTTTTAACGAAGCATTAAAATTAGATCCTTCCTATAAACATGCTGAAAGAAACAGAGATGAATTGCTCAAAGAAATAAAAGTAAATAAATAGGGGCAGTCTATTGTCCGCCCCCGTTTAAATTATTTAGATAAACTGCTTCTACTTAATTTTCATCTAAAGCCTTATTTTACGCCATTAAAAATGAAAATTCCTATACCCTTAAATTATTTATACAAACTGCTTCTACAATGAAAATTCCTGTACCATTAAATTGAATTTATTCATTATCTATTATTACTGTTTACCACTTTCAATTTTCTTGAGAAAATCCCTTACTACTCTTATATATTCCTCATTTTTCTCCACATTATGATGATGGGAAGAATCTTCAAAAACAGCAATCTCCGAACCTGGCATCATAGACTGATAGTATGCTGTAGAAGAAGGGGGAACTTCATCGTATCTGCCGCATGTAAGGAGAGTCGGAACAGTTATTTCCTTCAACCTGTCTGCTCTTTCATAATCTTTAAGTATTCCCGTAACTGTAAATTCACTCGGTCCCCACATATATTCATAAACAGGCTGACCTATTTTTTCAAAGCTTTTATTTACGCACTCAGGCCAGGGATCAATGCGGCATATATGAAGTTTATAATAAGTATTCATAGCCTTCTGATATTCGGGAGAAGTAAAATTACCTGCTCCTTCACTTTCTTTTATTGTTTTCTGCAACTCTTCCGGAAGTTCTGCCAGATAAACCTTCTGATCTTCTATAAAACGGGAAGAACTCAAAC
>CALARM010000990.1 GCA_937888925.1 uncultured Synergistia bacterium
TGTCTGCTTTTCCCATTTATAATATTAACCTCTTAAATATAATAAATTCCTCTTCAATGTTTCGTACAAGTGATACAGCTTTCTCTGTATCACCTTCCTTTATTGCCATTTCGATATTCAGTGCAATAGAACTCAGGGCTTTTGCCTTTATATTCCCTGATACACCTTTGATTGAATGGGCATAACGTCTGGCCTGAACAGAATCTTTTTTACTCAAAGCTTGTTTCAGAGATGCTATGTCAGAGGGAATGGTAGCCAGAAATATGTCAATCAATTCTTTAAATAATTCTTCGTCACCATCCAGATTTTCCATCAATGCCTTTCTGTCAAATATATCTTTATGGTTAAATGATAATTTTATTTCTTTATCTTCAATACCGGGAATGGAAGGAAGTAAACATGTTTCGTATATTACAAGTCTCTTACATTTCCCAAGAGATTCTTTTAATTTATCTAATTTTATGGGTTTGCTTATATAATCATTCATTCCTGCCATAAAACATTCTTCTCTGTCATGTGTAAAAGCACCGGCAGTCATAGCTATTATCCAGGGCTGCCTGTCCTCCGGAAATTCCTTTCTGATAATCCTCGTTGCTTCAAGGCCGTTCATGTCCGGCATCTGTACATCCATAAGTATTACATCATAGATCTGTCTTTTTAAAGCTTCCAGAACTTCAATACCATTTGAAGCTATATCAGCCATATACCCGCAGTGCTCAAGAAGCCTGAGAGCTACTTTTTGATTGATTAACCTGTCTTCTGCCAGCAGTATTCTGAGGAATTTATCTTCATTCATAACTTCAGGCTCACCGGGATAAGTATATTTTATACCCCTGTAATCTGAGAAAATTTTATTAAGCATACTATAAAGCTCAAAAGGTTTAAATGGTTTTGTGAGATATGATGTAATCTCCGGAGAGATTGTTTTAAGCTGATCCCTCATAGAGGAAAACATAATTAAAGGTACTTTTTCGGGGAATAAATATTTGTGTATTTCAGAAACAGCTTTTATATTATCCTTATCTGTGAGAGGTATATCTATAAGTACACAATCAAATTTGTTCTTATTCACAATGGATTGAACAGCTTCATTTACCGAAGATAGTGCAGTAACATTCATTCCCCAGTCAGTACAATAATTTTTGATTAAACTTCCTGTGAGTTCTTTGTTATTAACTGTAAGAAGACTTTTCCCGGAAAGTTTCTCCTGAGTGCCGGCAGGAAAATCCCATGGTATATCATGAGTAGCTCTGACCTTAATAGTAAAATAAAAAATTGTTCCTTTATTCTCTTCACTTTCTACCCACATATTGCCATCCATCATGTCACAGAATTTTTTACTTATAGCAAGGCCGAGACCTGTTCCTTCATATTTTCTTTTCGAACTGTTATCTACCTGAGAAAAAGGTTTGAAGAGAAGACTGATTTTGTCGTGCGCTATACCGATACCGCTGTCTTTAACAGCAAAAAGTATTTCATAGTCCTGTTCTGCTATATGTTTACTGCTGACAGTAAGAATAATATCGCCTTTTTCCGTAAATTTAACTGCATTACTCAAAAGATTTACAAGAATCTGCATGATTTTGGTCATATCTCCTCTGATGCCCTGTGGATTATCATTATGAAATATATAGACAATTTCAATATCTTCAGGATATTTCTTTGGGAAAACCAGATTTAAAGCTTCTTCTATACAGGTTCTCAGATTGAAAGACTGATATTCCAGTTCAAAACGTTCTGCTTCAATTTTGGAAAAATCCAGAATATCACTTATTATTTTTAACAGATTATCACTGCTTATCCTTATTGTTTCAATAAACTCCTTCTGCTCTTCCGTAATGGATGTTTCCATGAGAAGACTTGTCATACCTATAATGGCATTTAAAGGTGTCCGTATTTCATGGCTCATAGTGGCAAGGAACTGACTTTTTGCAATATTTGCCTGTTCTGCTCCGTCTTTTGCCTGTCTGAGTTCCTTTTCCATTTCTTTCGGTTCCGTAATATCCTGGACAAGTGATGCAAGGCCTATAACATCCCCTTTTTCATCAATAAGAGGGGTATTATACCAGTTACATATAATCTTTCTTCCGTCTTTAGTAATGGTTTCAGTGGTATTGCTGATGGAAGGTAAATTTATTAAATCGTGACGGATATCTGTCTGTTCCTTAATAGAAGGCGGCAGAATAATATTACCATGACGACCTGTGACTTCATCTGCTTTATAACCGAAAATTGTTTCTGCCGAAGGATTCCAGGCCAGAATATGTAATTCTCTGTCAAATTCTATATAGGCAAGAGGGGTATTTTTTGCATGAAGGGAAAGCCTCTGTTCCGATCTTTTGATTTTTTCCTCTGTCCTCTTTCTTTCCAGAACATTGGCAAAGATTTCTCCGAGCATTTTCAGGAGCATTACATCTGATTCTTTCCAATTCTTTTCTTCTTTTTCCGAAATCAGTCCGAAAATTCCAATCAGATTATGTCCGATACACATTGGAATAGCAAGAAAAGATTTTATACCATGAGCCACGATTATTTCTTTTTCTTCCTTTACTGCCGGCCATTCGTTTAAAGAAGTAATATTAATGATCTCAAGATTTCTGATCTTCCCGGCATATAGAGGAACAGAATCTAAATTTATATTTTTATAATAGTCTTTATAACTTCTGGATATAGATGTTTTCCCTTCTGCAAACCATTCATATACTTCATCAATTGTCTTTCCGTCAGATGAAAGAAGGTTGATATAACACCGATCGATTGAGAGAAATTCCCCTATGATTTTTAAAGATGTCTCCAGTTCTCTGTCTATCTCTTCCGATGTAATATTAATAAAACGTCCCGATATTGAAGATATTATCTCTTCAACAGACAGACGATAATGAAGTTCTTCCTCTGTTTTTTGCCTCATTAAATTTTCAAATTTCAGCATTTCGTTGGTTTTTTCAAGTTCCCCTGTCCGTTCCCTTACCCGATTTTCAAGTTCTTTCCGTATTTTTTCCAGGGCCTTCTCTCTTAACTTCAATAATTCTTCCGACTTTCTTCTTTCATGTGTTTCTATAGCAAGACTTATCAGGTTTGATACGGAAATAGCAAAATCCTGCTCTTCCAGAAGCCAGTCTCTCTGCTGACCTGTATGTTCACAGCATATTACACCACATCTGCGTCCCTGAGTCCTTACAGGAACATCCATCATAGAAGTTA
>CALARM010000991.1 GCA_937888925.1 uncultured Synergistia bacterium
CTTCCTGCTGTCATATTATCTACAAATACGCCCAGGTCAAGGATAAGAAATGTTCCGCCCAGTCCGGCCAGCATACCTCCCAGCGTAACACAGATATATCTTGTAAAATGAACATTTATGCCCAGTGAAGATGCAGCAGCAGGATATTCTCCTGCTGCCCTGATTTTCAATCCGTAATTTGTCCGATATATAATAAGAGAAGAGAACATTACAAGAAAAAATGTTATATAAACAAGCAGATTTTGATCAAATAAAACAGGGCCCAGTAAAGGAATTTTATGTAAAAAAGGAAGAGGCACACGGGGTAATGTTTTTATCACGGGAGGCATCATGGTAATGCCAAGAATTATCCTGAAGGAAAAAGCTGTCAGTCCCATAGAAAATAAATTTAATATAATGCCGCATGCAATCTGATTTGCTTCGAGTGTTATACAGAGAAAAGCCATTATAAATCCCATAACAGTTCCTGCAACCATACCGGAAATTATTCCCAGAAAGATATTTCCTGTATAATAGGTGCCAATAAATCCTGCAAGACATCCTGTCAACATAATACCTTCCAGTCCTATGTTAATAACACCTGAAAGCTCGGAATATATCTCCCCTATTGCAGCAAGAACCACAGGTGCAGCCATTCTGACTGATGCCGAAAGTAAACCTGTTATAAATACTATTGTAAAAATCTGTTCTGCCATAATCTGATTAACTTCTTTTCTAAAATCTCACTTCCGAGTATAAAAATTACCATCATAGATTCTATAACACTTACAAGAGAAGAAGGAATACCTGTTGTTCTCTGCATAAAACCTGCTCCTATTTCAAGAGATGCAAAAGCTATTGCGGAAATAACAACCCCTGCAGGATGAAGTCTGCCGAGAAGTGCAATAATAATAGCAGTATATCCGTATCCGGGAGATATACCGTCAAGTAATCTGTGATGAACTCCGCATATTTCTCCCATACCGGCAAGTCCGCACAGACCGCCGCTTATACATGCAGTTATCAGTAATGTACCGGATACATTTATTCCTCCGTAAAAAGCAGCCCTGGGACTGGATCCTGCGACTCTGATATTATACCCGGCAACAGTTTTGATGAATAAAAAATAAATTATTATGGAACATAGTACTGCAATTATTATACCGCCATGTAATCGAGTTTTTTCAATAATAACAGGCAACATTGCTCCCGGAGAAATTTCCTGTGTCTGAGGAAGATATCCGTGAGTATCTCTGAAAGGGCCGTGGCAGACAAAACTGGCAATATATATAGCAATATAATTCATCATCATTGTAAGGATAACTTCGTTGATATTCAGGACAGCTTTAAGTAATCCCGGAATAAAAGCCCAGAAAGCACCTGCAATAAAACTGATTACAATAACAATAAAAAGTAAAGCAGGAGAATTCCACTGAATGAGAATACCTGTTACTGCCGCCGCCGCCGCACCTGCATAGATCTGGCCTTCTGCTCCTATATTCCAGAAACCTCCCCTGAATGCAACAGAAACACCCAGACCTGCAAGGATAAGAGGTATAGCTTTAACAAATATCTCGGCAATCCTTTCATAACCGGTCCATGTTCCTTTAAATATTGTAATAAAAACATTCAAAGGACTGGCACCTGCTATGATTATAAGAATAGAGGAAAAAATAAAGGTAAAGCATATAGATAAAAAGATATTAAATATTGTTATAAATACAGTTATGTCAAATTGTTTCAAAATTCGTTTAATCATTATTTATTTGTAATGCTTGATGCGTAATATATAATACGTGACAGATTGGGCATTTACCCCCCCCTACCGATCACTGCTCACTGCTCACTGAAAAAACTCCTGCCATAAGTAGTCCTACATTCTCTACAGTTGCTTCACTCTGCGGGAACTGTCCGACTATTTTCCCTTTATACATAACACCTATAGTATCACTCAACGAAAATATTTCATTTAAATCGGTAGAAATGAGGAGTATAACTGTTCCTTTACTGCGCTCCTCTATCAATACTTTATGGACATATTCTATAGCGCCTGGATCAAGTCCTCTTGTAGGATGAACTGCCACTATAAAAAGGGGATTTTTAGATAATTCCCTGGCTATGATAAGTTTTTGCAAATTTCCTCCTGACAATGAATCTGCAAAAACTTTTGTATTACCTGCCTTTATATCATATTTTACAATAAGATTTTCTGTAAAACTATTGACTTTATTCCAGTCTAACAGTCTGTCCTTATAAAAAGAGGGGCAACCCAGGATGGCATTGTCTTCCAGATTAAAGTTTATCACTGTACCTGTTAATCTCCTGTCTTCAGGTATATGAGACACCCTGAGTTCATTTATCTGTGCCGGAGAAAAACCTGTTATTTCAATGTTATTTATAAATATCTTACCTTTTTTTATTTTTCTCATACCGGTAAGAACTTCTGAAAGTTCCTTCTGCCCGTTACCGTCAACACCTGCAATACCAAATATCTCTCCCTGTCTTACAACAAAACTTACATTTTCAATTGCCGGAAGTTTCCTGTCATCTATGGCAGAAATACTTTCCACTCTGACAACAGGTGGTGCTTTTTTATTCAAAGGTGATTTTTCCACATGTAAAGATATGTCACGACCAATCATCATTCTGGCGAGAGAATTTTCATTCACTTCACAGGTATCTACCGTATCAATCTTTTTACCATCTCTTAAAACTGTTACCCTGTGAGTCACTTCCATTACTTCCTTTAATTTATGCGTTATAAATATTACGGAATGGCCATTTTTAATTAACATTTTCAGTATAGAAAAAAAATCTTCACATTCTTTCGGGGTAAGAACTGCTGTCGGCTCGTCCAGAATGAGTATTTTTGCTCCGTAATAAAGGGTTTTTAATATCTCCACTCTCTGCTGTTCTCCTACTGAAAGCTGCCATATATAAGCATCAGGGTCTATATTAAAGCCGTACAAATCTGACATATCCTGCAAACTCTTCTTAATAGACTTCAATTTAAAGAAAGATAAAAACGATGATTTCAAACCTGTAAGAATATTTTCAATTACAGTAAATGAAGGTATAAGCATAAAATGTTGATGAACCATTCCGATGCCAAGATTTATAGCATTACATGGAGATTTTATTCTTACAGGTTTATCCTTAACATATATATCACCTTCATCTAATTCATACATACCGTAAAGTATTTTCATAAGAGTACTTTTCCCTGCACCATTTTCACCGAGGAGACCATGAATCTCCTCTTCTCTCAGAGAAAAATCTATCCTGTCATTTGCAAGAACATTAAAAAAACGTTTTGTAATATGCTTCATATCTAAAATATTATCCATATTGTATTATATTCCATACTCACCAATAATAGACCTGTCA